>NZ_PNOZ01000210.1:0-301 GCF_002879555.1 Verrucosispora sp. ts21
AAAAAAAGGCTGAAGAAGAAATAAGAGATCTAAATAAAGAGTTAAAAGAACTTAGTATGGAATTACATAAAATGTCTTACTTAGATTCATTAACGGGTATGTATAATAGAAGAAAAATTATGCAATTAGGAAATGGTTTAATAATAAAAGCTAAAATATGTAGATCTCCATATTTTGTAGCAATGATGGATGTAGATGATTTTAAAGAGATAAATGATACTTATGGACATGCTTTGGGGGATAAGGCTCTACTAGTTATATCTCAAATATGCGTAGATAATCTAAAAGGAAAATGTAATTT
>NZ_PNOZ01000211.1:0-294 GCF_002879555.1 Verrucosispora sp. ts21
GCCCTCGCCCCGCCCGCCCCCGCCCCGCGATCTTGCACTTTGTGTCGCCGCATAAGGCTTGAAGGGGGCATATCGGCGACCGAAAGTGCAAGATCGGCGCAGCGCAGCGCGTGGCGGGGCAAGCGCAGCGCGTGGCGGGGCACACGCGGGGCAAGCGCGGGGCGTTGCAGCACAGCGCCATCCCACCCGCCCAGCTCCCGCGATCTTGCACTTTGCGTCGCCGCATAGCGCACGAAAGGTGCGTACCGGCGACCAGAAGTGCAAGATCGCGCCACGAGGAGCGGGGCGCGCGGC
>NZ_PNOZ01000212.1:0-284 GCF_002879555.1 Verrucosispora sp. ts21
CTGCGTTGCAGGAGTCGAAGTTGGAGAACCTGGGCCACCTCGGTGACCGCAACGACCATGACTCGCAGGGTCTGTTCCAGCAGCGTCCGTCCAGTGGTTGGGGCACGGTGGAGCAGATCACCGATCCCGAGTACTCGACCACCGCGTTCCTGAAGGGCCTCAAGCAGGTTGATGGTTGGCAGGACATGCCGTTGACCAAGGCCGCCCAGACCGTGCAGGTGTCGGCGTTCCCGGATCACTACGCCCAGTGGGAGCAGCAGGCCGCTGACCTGGTCGCCAAGTAC
>NZ_PNOZ01000022.1:0-91563 GCF_002879555.1 Verrucosispora sp. ts21
CCCTGCCCTCTGCCACCCCCACCGTGGAGGGCCGAGCCGCCTTCCAGGCAATCGAGACCGCCACCGACAGCGCCGCCGCCCGCCCCTGGCACTCCCTCACCCCCGACACCCTCACCCGCCTCCACACCCTCCTCCTCCCCATCGCCCAGGCCGCCCACCAGGTGATCCCCTCCACCAACCCCATCGGCCTCCCCACCCCCCAACAGGGTTGATCAAGAGGTTCCGGTCGAGATCTGGCGTCCCCGCCGACCAGAACTTCTTGGTCAACTTGGGTCTGCGACTGGTTGGGGGAGGATGAGGGGGTGATGGTGGGAGCGGTGGTTTTCGACCTTGACGGCGTGATCGTGGATTCCGAGCCGGTCTGGGAGGAGGTGCGGCGGGCGTACATCGCGGCGCACGGTGGGACGTGGCAGGCGGACACCCAGCGGCGGTTGATGGGGATGAGCACCGGGGAGTGGGCCCGGTACCTCAGCGGCGAACTGGGCGTACGGCGGAGCGCCGAGCAGGTCGCCGCCGAGGTGGTCGAGGAGATGGCCCAGCGGTACGCGCAGCGCGTACCGGTGATCGACGGGGCCGACCAGGTGGTACGCCGGCTGGCCGCGCGGTGGCCGCTGGGGCTGGCGAGTTCGTCCCCGACCCGGCTGATCGCGGCGGCGCTGGCCGCCACCGACCTGACCGACCAGTTCCAGGCCACGTTGTCGACCGAGCAGACCGAACGCGGCAAGCCAGCCCCGGACGTCTACCTGGCGGTCGCCCGGCAACTCGGGGTGGACCCGACGCGGTGCGTGGCGGTGGAGGACTCCTCAAACGGGGTTCGGTCGGCCGCCGCCGCGGGAATGACCGTGGTGGCGGTGCCACACCTGTCGTACCCGCTGGATCCGGACGCGCAACAGCTGGCGGCGACGGTGCTGGATTCGATCGACGAATTGACCCCGCAGGTCGTGGACCGGCTGGCCTGAACGGCCACCGCCCGACCCCCGGCCCGCCTACGGTCGGTGACAAGGACGCCCGCCAGTGGGTTGGGCGGGAGGGGACGGCGATGAAGGCCATCGTGTACGAGCGCACCGGCGATCCCTCGGTGCTGCAACTGGTCGACAGGCCGCTGCCGGAGCCCGGTGCGGGCGAGGTGCTGGTGCGGATCGTGTTCTCCGGGGTGAACCCGACGGACTGGAAGGCCCGCCGGCAGTGGCCGCTGCCGGCCGGTTGGCAGACGCCCGGTCAGGACGGCGCCGGGATCATCGAGGCGGTCGGCGCGGGCGTCGCCCAGGATCTGATCGGTGAGCGGGTGTGGATCTGGGAGGCTGCCTGGCAGCGGCCCTGGGGCACCGCCGCCGAGTACACCGTGGTCCCGGTCCGCCAGGTGGTACGCCTCGGCGACGCCTCCTTCGAGCTGGGGGCCAGCCTGGGCATCCCGTTCCTGACCGCACACCGGTGCCTGACCGCCGGGGAGTACCTGCCGGACAGTCTGCGCCCCGGTGCGCTGAGCGACCACGCGGTGCTGGTCCAGGGCGGTGCGGGCGCGGTCGGCAACGCGGCGATCCAGCTGGCGGCCTGGGCGGACGCCTGCGTCATCGCCACGGTGAGCAGCGCCGAGAAGGCCCAGTTGGCGGCGGCAGCCGGCGCCTCCTTCGTGATCAACTATCGGGAGCAGGACGTGGTTGCCGAGGTACGCAAGGTCGCGCCCGACGGGGTGCACGGGATCGTCGAGGTCGCCGCCGCCAGCAACGCCGCCACCGACGTCCAACTGTTGCATCCCGGCGGGGTGGTCTGTGTCTACGCCGACGACGGCGGCGACGAGGTGACCCTGCCGATCCGGCCGCTGATGGCACCGAACGCGCGCTGGCAGTTCGTGCTCGTCTACACGCTGCCGAAGGCGGCGAAGGGGCAGGCGGTGATGGATGTCGCGGCGGCTGCCGCGCAGGGCGGTATCCGGGTGGGCGAGGAGGCGGGGCTGCCGCTGCACCGCTATCCCCTGTCGGCGGCCGCCGCCGCGCATCAGGCGGTCGAGGACGCGGTCGTGGGGAAGGTGTTGATCAGCGCCGCCGACTAGTGCGGGGGCCTGTTCCGGGCGGATTTCCCCATCGGCGGGACAGATGCGAACAACTCTCGCAATACTGGCGTTGCGGGTAACCCCCGCAAAAACGGGCGGCCCCGGCGCGGTGCGAACGCCGGGGCCGCCCTCCGGGAGTAGAGGTCTGCGCGAGCCCGCTATCCCTAACGGCGAAGATGCGCCGAGAAGTGTTACGGCGGTGCCAGTTCCCGCACATCGCCCCTACGAGTGGGTAACAAGCCGGTCTCCCGGACACCCCCGACATCCCTGCGTACAGTCGCCGGGTGAGCATTTCCTGGGCTGATTCGTACGTCGGACAGCTGCGCGCGCTCGCCGGCGACCGGACGCTGATGTTCGTGGGCGCCCGCGCCGTGGTTCGCGACAGCTCGGCGCGGATCCTGCTGATCCGCCGGTCCGACAACGGGCAGTGGGCGCTGCCGGCCGGGGCGATGGAGTTGGGCGAGTCGATCGCCGACTGCGCCGTACGGGAGGTCCGTGAGGAGACCGGCCTGCGCGCCCTGCGGGTCAGCGCCTTCGCCCTCTACACCGGCGCGGACCGCACCCACACCAACATGTACGGCCACACGTACCAGATCTTCACCACCGCGTTCCGGGTCGAGGAGTGGGACGGCCAGCTCGCCCGGGTCACCGACGAGACCACCGACGCGGGTTTCTTCCACCGCGAGGCGATGCCGCACCCGCTCTCCGCCAGCGTTACGGAGACCCTCGCCGACCTGGATGTCTTCGAGCAGACCAACCGCCTGATCCTCAAGTGACGCGCTGGACCGGACGAGTCACGTACCGCCGGGGCCGGACGCCGTAGCGGGTCAGAGCATCGTCTGGGACTTCGCCTCCATGTCGGCGGCGGCCTCCGATTTGGACCCCTTGTCCAGCGGCTTGCCGCCCGGTGCCGGGCCTTCCCCACCGAGCCCGTCCGTCCCGCCGGTGGCGCCCTGCGGGCCGGCACCCCGCAGTTGCTCGTTGGGCAGCGCCAGGGTGACCAGCAGCGCCACGATCGCGATCAGTCCGGTGGTCAGGAACACCAGGTGCAGCGACTCGACGAACGCCGCCTGGACGGCCGCCCGGACCGGGGCGGGTAGCGCCAGGATGGCCGCCGGGTCGTTGATCGAGACGCCCGCACCGCCGGTGGCACCGGCCGCAGCCTGCTCCTCGGGTGTCAACTGGGCGATCGCGCCGGGCAACCGGTCGGCCAACTCGGCGGTGAGTCGCCAGGAGAGCACCGCGCCGAGGATGGCCACCCCGAAGGAGCCGCCGAGCGACCGGAAGAAGGTCGCCGAGGAGGTGCCCGCACCCAGGTCCCGCATGGAGACGGCGTTCTGCACGGCCAGGACCAGCGACTGCATGCACAGCCCCAGCCCCACGCCGATCACCACCATGAAACCGAACGCCACCCAGAGCGAGGTCTCCACCCGCAGCCGGGTGAACAGCAGCATCCCGACCAGCAGCAACGCCGCCCCGGCCACCGGGAACCACTTGTACCGCCCGAGTCGGCTCATGGCCCGGCCGGTGAGCACCGACGTGACGATGACACCCGCCATCATCGGCAACATCAGCAGACCGCTGCGCGTCGGCGAGGCACCCTTGACGATCTGAAGGTAGAGCGGGATGAAGATGATCGACCCGAACATCACCAGGCCGATGACGAACCCGGCACCGTTGGCCAGGGCGAAGGTGGCGCTGCGGAACAACCGCAACGGCAGGATCGGCTCGGCGACCCGAGCCTCCTGCAGTACGAAGAGCAGCCCCAGCACCGCCCCGGCGACGAACAGCCCGATGATCAGTGCCGAACCCCACGGGTAGGTCTCGCCACCCCAGCTCAGCGCGAGCAGCAGGCAGCTCACCCCGGCGACCAGCAGCAACGCGCCGAGCCAGTCGATCGCGTGCTTGCGCCGGGTGAACGGCACCAGCCGCAGCACCCGGGAACAGACCAGAATGGCGAGGATCGCCAGCGGCACGTTGACGTAGAAGATCCAACGCCAGTTGGTCTCCGCGAAGTAGCCACCGACCAGCGGGCCGGCCACCGAGGAGATGCCGAAGACGGCACCGAAAACGCCCTGGTACCGGCCACGCTCGCGGGGCGAGACCACGTCCGAGATGATGGTGAAGGCCAGCGTGATCAAGCCACCCGCGCCGATGCCCTGCACCCCGCGGGTGACGATCAACTGGGTCATGTCCTGGGACAGTCCGGCCAGCAGCGAGCCGAGCAGGAAGGTCCCGATGGAGAAGAGGAACACCGGCCGGCGGCCGTACAGGTCGGCCATCTTGCCGTACAGCGGCGTCGACGCCGTCGAGGCGAGCAGGTACGCGGTCA
Organism: Verrucosispora sp. ts21; assembly: GCF_002879555.1. Lineage (NCBI taxonomy): Bacteria > Bacillati > Actinomycetota > Actinomycetes > Micromonosporales > Micromonosporaceae > Micromonospora > Verrucosispora sp. ts21. The sequence goes on from NZ_PNOZ01000022.1 coordinate 4,383, forward strand.
CCACCCACGAGTAGTGGCTGATGCCGCCCAGCTCACCGACGATGGTCGGCAGGGCGGTCCCGACGATGGTCTGATCGAGTGCGGCCAGCAGCATGCCGGTCATCAGGCCGAACATCAGCAGGCGAAGCTGCCTCTTGTTCAGTACCGGCTCGGAACGGCCCTCCGTGGTCATTACGCCTGCTTTCCCCGATCACCGAAAACATGCCGCACGTCTCGTACGCGGTGGCGGACCCGGCGCACACGCCGAAGCGGTGACAGCCCGGACGGGCCACCACCGCTTCGGCGTCGGCTGTCGGCTCAGTGCCGACCCTCGGCGAACTCCTCGACGATCTTGACGCAGAACGCCGGCAGGTCGTCCGGCTTACGGCTGCTGACCAGACCGTTGTCGGTGACGACCTGCTCGTCGACCCAGTTCGCTCCGGCGTTGACCAGGTCCGTACGCAGGCTCGGCCAACTCGTGATCCGGCGACCCCGCACCACGTCCGCCTCGACGAGCGTCCACGGGCCGTGACAGATCACTCCCACCGGCTTACCCGCGTCGAAGAACGACCTGACGAAACGCACCGCGTCCGGGTCGGTCCGCAGGAAGTCCGGGTTGGCCACCCCACCCGGCAACACCAGGGCGTCGTACCGGTCGGGGTCCGCGTCGGCGGCGCTCACATCGACCTCGTACGTCTGCGACGGGTCCAGGTGCTGGAAGGACGTGATCTTCCCGGGCTTGATCGACACCAGTTCGGCGGTGGCACCGGCCTGCTCGACCGCCTGGCGCGGCTGGACGTACTCGACCTCCTCCACGCCATCGGTGGCCAGGAACGCGACTCGCTTGCCCTGCAATGTGGCTGCCATGCTGCTACTCCTCTCCGGGGGTTCGAAATCCGGGGGTACGAAGAAACCCTTCCCGACCCGGGAGCACCGAAACGCGCGCCTGTGGTGGCGCACGCCGCATCCGCACCTGCTCCACGCGGCAGGTTTGACCCCGTCGGGCAGGGGGATCCGCCGGCATGGCACGAGCAGCAGCGGAACAGCTCCGGCTCGCCGAGGTCGTGCAGAGCTGGCTCGGACGCCCCGTCCTGGTACTCGGCGACGCCATGCTCGACGAATGGCGGTTCGCCGACTCGGACCGGCTGTGCCGGGAAGCCCCGGCACCCGTACTCACTCTGCGCCGTCGGATCTCCGCAGCGGGTGGGGCGGCCAACACGGCAGTCAACATCGCCGCGCTGGGCGGCCGGTCGGTGCTGGTGGCACCCGTCGGCGCGGACGTGGCCGGCGACGAACTGCACGACTGCCTGGATCGGGCCGGTGTCTGGGACCGTACGGTCAGCCAGCCGGGCCGGCACACCCCGGTCAAGCGCCGGATGCTCGCCGGTGACCAGATCCTGCTGCGGGAGGACTCCGGCGACCCCGACGACCCGCTCAGCGAGGACGGGGTGGACCGGCTGCTCACCGCCCTGGACTGCGCGACCCGCGAGTTGCAGGCCGCTGCCGACGGCGTGGCACCGACCCTGGTGATCTGCGACTACGGCCTGGGCGCGCTGCCGGCCCGGGTACGGGCCTGGCTGGTCGCCCAACGGGACCGGTACGCCACCGTCGCCCTCGACGCGCACGACCTCGCCGACTGGCGCGGCCTCGCCCCGACCGTGGTGACCCCGAGCTTCGCGGAGGCCACCCGCCTGCTCGCCCGCGCCGGTCGCGGCAGTGGTGAACTCCAACTGGAACATCCCGAGGTCGACGCGGGCGACGGCCCGTCCGAGCTGACCGTCGGTGCCGCGCCGGGCGGGGCGGGACAGCGTGCCGGCGGGCCGACCGGGGAGCCGACGCCGAGCGAGGACCGGGTGGCGATGACCCATGACGGGCTCAGCGTCACCGGCACCGGGGTGACCGTGAACGCCGACGCGGGGGCCGGTGTGGACCGGGCGGTGCTTGCCGAGTCCCGGCTGGCCGAGCTGCGGGCACACACCGGCGCGGACGTGGTCGCGGTGACGCTGGACACCGACGGTGCGGTGGTCGGCGGCGCGGACGGGCAGCCCAGCCGCAGCCACAGCACGCCCGTACCGGCCAGTCACGCGGTCGGTGCCGGGGACGCGTACCTGGCGGCCATGACGCTCGCGCTGGCCGCCGACGCCCCGCTGTCCACCGCGGCCCACCTGGCGCAGCTCGCCGCCACCAGCACCGTCGCCGGCACCGGCACCTGCGTGTGCCGCCGCGAGGATCTGCTGACCGCGCTCGGACAACCGGCGCTGAGCGCAGACGCCCGGCAGGTGCTGATCGGCACCGAAGGGCTGGACGCCCTCGTCGCCGAGCACCGTCGCGCCGGCCGGTCGGTGGTCTTCACGAACGGCTGCTTCGACGTGCTGCACCGGGGCCATGTGCGCTATCTGGAGCAGGCCCGCGCGCTCGGTGACCTGCTGGTGGTGGCGGTCAACTCCGACGGCAGCGTCCGGCGGTTGAAGGGGCCCGACCGCCCGGTCAACCCGGTCGAGGACCGGACCGCGCTGCTCGCCGCGCTGTCCTGCGTGGACCATGTGGTGGTCTTCGAGGAGGACTCGCCGACCGCGCTGATCGAGGCGATCCGGCCCGACGTCTACGTCAAGGGTGGCGACTACCCGCCCGACATGGTGCCGGAGGCACCGCTGGTGCAGCGGCTGGGCGGGCAGGTACGCACCCTCGGCTACGTACCGGACCGGTCCACCTCCGCGATCATCGACCGGATCCGGGCGTACGGCCAGGAAGGCTCGCCGGAGGTGGTGGCCGGCGGCCCACCGACGCGACCCGACCCCGACGTTGATCAGGCCGTCGACGCGGACCGGGCGCTCGGGGTGACGCTGCCCGACCCGACGGACGACATGACCGGGTCGACCGCGCCGCCGATGACCGGTCAGGCACCGTGAACCGACCGCTCGACACCGGTACGCACGCCGACTTCCGCGCCGAACGGCTGCTCGACGTGCTGATCCCGACCCGCGACCGGCCTGCCGAACTGGCCGTCACCCTCTCCGGGCTCGCCGCTCAGGAGGGGGTGCCGGGGTTCGGTGTGGCGGTCAGCGACCAGTCCGACCACGAGCCCGGGTACGCCCACCCGGCAGCGGCCACAATGGTCCGGGCGCTGCGCCACCGGGGGCATCCGGTGCTGCTGACCCGCCGGCTGCCCCGCCGTGGCCTGGCCGAACACCGTGCTTCGCTGCTCGCCGCCTCCGCCGCCCGGTACGTGCTCTGCCTCGACGACGACGTCTGGCTGGAACCGGGCACGTTGCGTCGGCTGGTGACCGCCATCGAGGAGCTGGGCTGCGGGTTCGTCGGCAACGCGGTGCACGGACTGTCCTATCTGCACGACGTACGGCCGGATACCCACCGGCACTACCAGGAGTGGCGCGGCCGACCGGTGCCGGAGCGAATCGGGCCGGACACCCCCGAGTGGGACCGGGCGCAGATCCACTCGGCGGCGAACCTGCTGCACGTGACCGAGGCGCTGGCGCTGCCGGAGGGCAGTTGGCGGGCGTACCGGATCTCCTGGATCGGCGGCTGCGTGCTGTACGACCGGGCGAAACTCGTCGACTCCGGCGGTTTCGATTTCTGGCGTCGGGTGCCGCCACGCCACCAGGGCGAGGATGTCGCCGCCCAACTCGCCGTGCTGGCGCGCCACGGCGGCGCCGGCGTCCTGCCCAGCGGCGCCTACCACCTGGAGTCACCGACCACGGTTACCGACCGGGACGTGGAGGCGTGGGAGGTCGTCCTCGCCGACGACCTTGGTTGTTAACAAGGGGCCCCTGCTCTACCGCAGACGTTAAGAAGGTGCCCTTCCTTACGACCGGAACAGCAACTCGCGCGCGGCTTCGACAACCTCGGCCACCGGCACGTCGGTTACGAACGAATCCCGGTGCGGGCACTCACCGTCGCCCGGGCGATGCGGGTAGATGCCCGGAGTGCAGTCCACCCCGCAGACCGGGCAGTGCACCGTCCACGAGGTGATCGGCCGGTGCCGGGCACGCAGCGGGGTGGCCGTGGTGATCAGGTTCCCGACCCAGAAGATGCCGACCGTCGGGGTGCCCACGGCGGCGGCCAGGTGCAGCGGGCCGGTGTCGTTGGAGACCACCAGCTCGCAGTCGGCGTAGCAGCCGGCCAACCCACCGAGGCTCAACGTGCCGACCTGCGGCCGGAGGGGCACCCGGGCCGCCGCGACCACCTGGTCGACCACGTCCTGCTCGGCGGGGGTGCCGGTGACCAGCACCTCGTACCCGTCCGCATGCAGCGTCCGGGCCACCTCGGCGAACCGCTCGGCGGGCCAGCGACGGCGGGTGTCGGTGGCCCCCGGATGCAACACCACCCGGGGCCGTTCCGCCGCGCCGAGCACCGACCGGGCCTCGGCCCGGTCCGCGTCGGTGACAGTCAACATCGGGGTGATCGTGGTCGCCGGGGCACCGACAAGCGCCACCGCCTCCAGGTAGCGGATCACCTCGGGCTGGTAGTAGACGTAGCGCAGCCAGCGGTCCAGCGGCGGGGCGTCCTCGGCCCGCAGACCGGCGCTGACCCGGGCACCGAGCGCGGCCACCAGCGGGTTGGAGTTGGCGCCGCCACCGTGCAGTTGCAGTGCCAGGTCGAAACGCTCGGTGCGGGCGGCGGCCAGGAAGTCGACCATGCTGGCCTCGCCCTCACCGGGGCCCGCCGTGCGGATCCCCGGCGCGGGCGGCACCACAAGCACCCGATCCACCGGGCCGGGGCGGTCGCGCCACAGCTGCGCGTGCCACGGCGCACCGAGCAACACGATCTCCGCCTGCGGGTACGCCGACCGCAGCGCGTCCAGCGCCGGCAGGATGAAGATGAAGTCGCCGAGCGCGTTGGCGCGCAGCACGGCGATCCGGGCCACGTCCGGTACCAGCCCGGCGGCCGACGTGAGCAGGGCCGGGTCGCTCATCCTCGGCTACCGGTCGGCTTCGCCGGTGGCGACGTCCGGATGGTGCAGTTCCCGGTCGGCGGCCGGGTCGATGTTGCTGGACGTGCCGCTGTACGGCCCGCCCCGGCCGACGGGGATGGTGCGAGGGCTGGGGCGGTTCGGTCGCGGCAACCGCACCCGGAGCAGGCCGTGATCCATCACCGCGTCGATCGCGTCCGGGTCCACCCGTGCCGGCAACTGCACCCGGTAGTCGAAGCCTCGGGTCTCGAAGCCACCGGTGATTCCGTGGTCGGCGTTGACCTCGGCCTCGGTCCGGGCGCGTACGCACAGCTCACGGTCGTCCACCTCCACCGCGACCTCCTCGGGAGCGACGCCGGGCAGCCGGACGATCACCTCCCAGCCGTCGGTGGTCTCCCCCAACTCCACCTCGGGCGGCCCCGGCCGACCACCGACCAACCGCCTCAGCTCGGTACGCAGGGACTGCAACTCGCCCAGCGGGTCCCAACCCTGCTGGCCCGCACGCCAACCACGCCCTGGTCCGGTCATCGCTGATCTCCCATTCACTGGCTGCCAGATGTACGCAGGGAACTCGGCGCGTCCAGGTGGGCGTCGCGGTCGACGCCGACACCGAGCCGGTCGACCAGTTCCCCGCCGAGCCAGGCGCTGACACTGAGGATGCCGAGCGCCACCACCTCGATGGCGATCAGTGCGCCACCGGCGGCCCGCGAGTCGGCGTTGAGGCGTACCACCCAGACCGCGGCGAAGAGCAGGATCACCGCCACGTTGGCGGCGGCGTGGGTGAGCGCCACCCGCTTTGCCCGCGTACCGGCCGGGATGGCCAGCAGGTCGAACAGGCCCGCCGCCGCGGCCAGCAGGCCACCGATCAGCCCGACGGTGATGTTCCAGTACGCCACCTCGCCGAGGAAGTCCGGCCCGCCGACGGTGTCGATGATGTCGAACAGCACCGCCGTGATGAGCAGCGCTGCCGGGAACATCACAAGCATCGGATGGACGGGGTGACCCAACACCTTGAGTCGACTCTCCATCTCCGGCCTCCACTGCTTCCACTAGTCGACGCACCGTCGCCGCATCCGTGGGCGGTACCCCGGTCACCATGGGACAAACCTGACGACAGGCACGATGCACCGACCGTGGCAGCCGCCGTCATGGTCAACGTCACCGGTAGCGCGCAGTGACGGTGACGGCGGGTGTCACGGTGCCTGGGCGTGTTCCGGTCGGGCGGACGAAGCCGGCCGGCTGGCCGCCCCGTCCGGCCACCGCCACGCGAGCAACGCGACGAGTGCCGCAGTGAGCAGGGCGAACAGGCCGGCGTTGTCGTCGGCCGTGGTGCTGGTGCCGTGGGCGGTCAACGCGACCGATGCCACACCCAGAGCGGACCCGGAGACGAACAGGCCGACCAGGAACAGCACCAGCAGCACCGTCGCGCCGGTCACCAGGATCGTGCCGAGGACATCCGGGCGGGCGGTCGTGCCCCGTCCCGCATCGATCACCTGGCGCGCCAGGATCACCACCGCGACACCGACCGGCACCAACGCGGCAAAGAGCCACCGCCAGCCCACCGCCTGGGTGACCAGCCCACCGAGCACGAACCCGCCGGCACCACCCAACGCGCCGCACAGCGTCCACAGGCCGAGCGCGCACACCACCGACGCCGCGGTCACCACGAGCGTGCCGGCCAGGAACACCCGCCGTCGCCCGAACGTGTCGACCACCCGCCCGCCAGCGATGAGCAGACCACCGAAGAACAACGGGTACGCCCCGGCGATCCAGGACAGCGCACCAGCGCCGCCCGGTTGCCACCAGCGACGTTCACCTGCCCGCCCTCCCGGATCAGTGGCGGAGACACCGTACGGTCACGGGGTGATGATGTCCGGGTTCGTACCGTCCGAAACCAGCCGCAGGGCGCTGCCGCTGGCCAGCCGCTCGTAGCGGCCCGTCGCCAGCAGGCCGGCCTCGTCGCTCCGAGCTGTCAGGTCTCAGTGACCGATCGGGATCTGCACGTCGCGAGTCCACTCGTACATGCGGTTGTCACGGTGGAACTCGATCAGGCCGACATGATCGAGGACCACCGTGACCGCTGGCGCGTCCACCTGGGTCACCGCGTCGACGATCGGCCCTGCGGCTTGTGTCGAGTTGGAATAGGCGACGCTCACATGCGGTCGGTACGCCCCCACCTGCCCGGGTGCCAACTCGACATGGTCCTGCCCGAGGACTTCTGCGATGGCGGCCCTGACCTGGTTCCGCACGGAGGCGATGGGCTCAGATGGCGTCGCTGGCAGGTATACGGCTTCCCGGCGCACCACAGCTCGGTGAAACGTGACGATCGGCGTAGGCACGCGGGCAAGCCGCTGTCGGATGGCATGCTCCAGATCGGCGACCTGGTCCTCAGTGAGAACGTCCAGGAAGCCGACGCCTTGCATGGTCAGGTGCAACCAGGGCGTCGGAATGAGGTCGAGGCCGGAGAACGGCCGCAATGCCTGCTGGTAGAGCTGCGCCAGCTTCACCAACTCGGTGTGCGAACTCATGGTGAAGTGGCAGGCGTGGAAATGGCGGCCAACCCGCCACCCCGGCCGCCACCACCAGTGGTCCTGCATGTTGTCGGCGTGCTCGACCAGGTCGGACATGTGGCTCCCTGGATGCCTGTCGGCGTCTTCGGCTACTTCCCTCATCCTTGCTGTCGCTGGGCAACGACGAGCCGGTGGTCAGCGGTTCATGAAGCCGGGACAGGCATCAACTACCCCCAGGCTCCTATGCACCAGAACCAGGACGAAGTGATGCCATTGATCGACAAGCGTGAGGCGGTCAGCCTGCTCACGGTGGACCGGCCGCCGCTTCCTGGCTGTGCCCATGACCACAGCATCGGCTCGATTCCGCCAAGCGACAAGTCCCGACGACCGGGAGATTCGCCAACGGGGCCGCTGGACGGTGCTGGTGTCAGGCAGTCCGCTCGGCGGGGAATCCGTACGGTGGGACGGCGACGACCTGAACGCCGGGTTGTCACGGGTGCTGGCCGAGCTTCAGGAGCGGGTTCCGGGACTGCTCGACTGAGCCACGGCCTGGGGCTGGGGCTGGAAGATCACGGATGGCTGGTCAGGTATCCGCACGCCTGATCAGCCCGTCCGTCGTTGTCGGGCTGCGTCGGCGTCTCACGGTAGCCCTGGCTGTACGGATGGCGGCGGGCGTCAATGTCAGACGGAGGCCATCCAGGTTCTCAGGAGCGCGCATCGCGGCAACGCCGGACGAGGTCAGGGCAGATCGTCGAGGCTGATTCGGTACCACTCCGTGTTCGCGAAGACGTGCAGCTCCGGGCCTCGTCCGACCATTTGGACTCGGTCGGGGAGGGGCCGATCGCCGGGTAGGACAAGCAATCCTTCGCTGACCGGCTCGTGCTGAGTGTCAGCGAGACGGCCGATCACCACTCGGCTGCGCTCGCCGCTGTAGCCGCCGAACAAGGCGCAGGTGTCGCCGTGGGCGACAAGCGCCTTTGCTCCCCTGATCTTGTTGTGCCAGCCGGTCACCGTCCCGTCGGAAATCCGCACGATCGGGAAGCTGCTGTAGTAGCACGCCCAAGCGGTTTCCCCCTCGACGTTCAGGCTGTAGCAGTCGTCGATCGGCCCGAACTCAACCCCGAAGGGGTATCCCCAATTTGGTTCGAGGCCGGCGGTGAGGCGGACGATGCCGTGCGGGGAGCCGCCGCCGTAGACGCCTTCGTCGAAGTACCCGATCCACAGCTGCCCGGTCGGCGTGGTCAGCGCATGCTCGATGCCGTCGCCGACATCGCCTTGGAGCACAGGCGTGCCGTCAGCGTCGAAGACCACGGCCTTGCCACCCCTGCCCGCCACCGCCACAATCCGTCCGTCGGGTAGCGGCTGGAGCTTGCAGAACGGGAGGTCCAGAGCGGCGATGGTGGTGACCGTCGTCGTGCTCGCGCCTTGGACGACCACCCGGGCGGAGACGGGTTGTCGGGCGCAGGACTCGGCCAAGCCTGCACCGGCCAGCAGCGCCTTCCGGCTGGCGGGATCAGCCCACAGCGAGATCACCTCGCCGGATGGGCCCACCGATGCCGTCACCAGGACGTCGTCAGCGACCGGGGACGCCAACCGCCCGTGCGCACGTAACTGGACCAACGGCGGACCGCTGTGCCCTGCGGAGATCGTCATCGTCAGACGATAACCAGGGCTCCGCGGGCACGCGTCGCCGCTGTCGTTCATTCGCCGCGGCCCAGCGCCGGCAGGCGCGGGCGAGCAGCCTGAACTATGTGGAAGAGGATGCCAGCCCGGCCCGAACAGCCCTACCTATCTCGTCAGCGCTGGATTCTGACGGCACGACGGTCTTGTTTCCCGTGTACGAGAACCCCGTGCGAACACCACTGTTCTCCGTGTAGAAGACGAAGTAGGCACCGGAGTCATCACGCCTGACGCCCACTGCCCGGCTACCCCGCGCGAACGCCGCAAAGGACCTGACTTTCGCCAGCTTCAGGAGCCCACGCAAGTGTTCCTCCCCATTCTCCGGTGAAATGTCCCGCTCTGGCTCCTGACCGATACGGAGCCCTTCTTGAACGAGCACGCCAAGGTGGTTGTCAGCAACGTCAGCGGAGACCGCGTCGCACCATCCGTTTAGGACCGTCGGACCCTGAGCGACACGAGAATAGCTAGCCACATAAATCCTGCCGTCGTCACGCTGGAATACGCTGACCTTTCCATTCATTTCACGGATCACTTACCTCACGTCAATTCTTTGGTTCATGCCGGAGTCGCCACCTGCTGCCACACGGAGGACCCTAACTGGGGCGGTGAACCTGGGTTGGAAGAAGATCGCGGATGGCTGGTCAGGTGACTGCACACCTGGTCAGTCGGTCCGTCGCTGTCGGCCGGCGTCAGTGTCAGCGGGCGGGCTTGGCTGTACGGATTGATGTACGCGTCACCTCGCCAGTCCCTCAAAGTGGGCACGAAGATCGGCAACAAGCGACATCATCTGTTCTCCCGCCTCGACGGTGATGAAGACTCGGGCGAGCCATCCGTCAGGTGAGTAAGAGTCCTGTTGAAGGGTGCCGCCTAGAGTGACGTGCCCCTTGCCGTCGTGACGGGCGGTGATCCGCATGGTGGCGTCCAATGATCGCCAACTACGTTCACCGTCCCAGCCGCGCCAGTCGTTGGCCAGATGCTGGAAGAAGTCCACGAGGTCCGGCTCTTGGGCATGAGTAGGCCATGCAAGCTCTACTCCGCGCCGGGCGTCGAGTCCTTGGTCATGCATCTCCACCTGCAACACGACGACGTAACCGTCACCCCAAGGATCTTTCGGTGGATGAAGCACCCACATGCTCCCTGCGGGTGGAGAGCCGATGATCAGTGCGTCGTTCATGACGCCGCATTATGGCTGGCGGATCTCTGAGGAGGGCCGGGGTCCGCGGCAGAGCCCCGAGGTCTCCGTAGACCTGGTCGCCCCCAAGCGTGGCCAGCCGGCCGGAGGTCGCCAGCAGGCCGGGGCCGGGCCGGCGCGGCCCGCTTGCGGGCCGCCTTGATCACAACCACGTCGCCGGGAAGCGCCGCGACGAACTGGTGTTCACCGCCCCCAACGGCGGTCCGCTACGCAACACGAACTTCCGGACGCGGGTCTTCGGACCGGCGGCGGCATCGGTCGGGCTGGCCGGGCTCACGCCTCACGACCTGCGACACACGGCGGCGAGTCTGGCCGTGGCAGCCGGGGCGAACGTGGAAGGCGGTGCAGCGGTCGCTCGGGCACGCCTCGGCGTCGATGACGTTGAACGTGTACGCGGGCCTGTTCGGTGACGACCTGGACGCCGTCGCCACCCGGCTGGACGAGGCGGTCGCGGCGCGGGACAAGGACTATTCAAGGACTCGACAGGCTGGCGGTGAGGTTGTCGACCTTGGGAAACGGCGAAGCCCAGGCCAATGACCTGGGCTTCTTCACCGAGCCGCCTGACGGAATCGAACCGTCGACCTACGCATTACGAGTGCGTCGCTCTAGCCGACTGAGCTAAGGCGGCAACGATCGCCTAGTGTACGGCACGCGCCGATGCCCAGCGGAGCGGGAGTACCCGAGTCGGCATACCGGACAGCGCGGCCCTTGCGGCTCGGCAGGTGCGAATCATCGCCCGCTACGCTGCGATGGATGGCCGACGATCACATCCCCCGCGACGAACCGGTCGACAGCCCGCCGGGCGGTATCCCGCAACCTCCGGCCGACCCGGCCGCCGCCACCGGGCGAGCCGCGCCCCTGGGTCCGTACGCCGAGGAGGCGGCCGGTGGGCGGGCGGCGCGGCGACCGCGTAGCACCGATCCGCTGGAGTTGGGGTTCACGCCGCGCAAGCCGGTGCCGTGGCTCGCGCCGCTGCTGCTGATCAGCACCGGTCTGCGTACGCTGCTGGCGATGTTGTTCGGGGCGTACCTGGACAAACGGGAGCTGCAGAAGGCTCTCGACTCGGAGATCGCCAGGCAGGTCGGGCCGGACGGCGGGCTCTGGCTGGATTATGTCGCCGACCTGGGTGACGGGTTCAATGCCACGTACTCGGTCGCCTACCTGCTCGCCCAGCCGGAGTTGACGGTGGACGGGCATCGGCTGCCGCGGGCGCAGACCCTGGTGATGGGCGGCGACCAGGTGTACCCGTCGGCCGCCTACGAGGCGTACGAGGACCGGTGCAAGGGGCCGTACCAGGCTGCGTTGCCGGCCACCCCGCCGGAGCAGCCCAGTGTCTTCGCGGTCCCCGGCAACCATGACTGGTACGACGGACTCACCGCGTTCCTGCGGCTGTTCGTGCGGACTCGGGACCGGCACTTCGGCGGTTGGCGTACCGGGCAGTCACGCTCGTACTTCGCCGCCGAGCTGCCCGCCGACTGGTGGCTGCTCGGCCTCGACGACCAGTCCGGCTCGTACGTCGACGATCCGCAGTTGACCTACTTCGACACGGTCGCCAAGAAGCTGGGGCCGCAGAGCAAGGTGATCCTGGCGGTGCCGGCACCCGCCTGGGTCAAGACCGTCGACAACCCTTCGGCGTACGACTCGATCGACTACTTCATCCGGACCATCATCGCGCCCACCGGGGCCCGGGTGCGGGTGTTGATCTCCGGCGACCTGCACCATTACGCCCGGTACACCGGCCCGGACGACCGCCAGCTGGTCACCTGCGGCAGCGGGGGCGCGTACCTCTACCCCACGCACAAGCTGCCCGAGCAGATCGAGGTGCCGCCGCGCGACACCCTGGCCCGGCGGTCCAGCCCGTCCCGGTCGTACGCGCTGGCCGCCCGCTACCCCGACGCGGCCCGCTCCCGCCGGTACGGCTGGGGGATCTTCGGCCGGCTGCCTCGCCGCAATCCGGGGTTCGCCACCCTGCTCGGCGTCCTGCACACCCTGTTGATGCTCTCCATCGCCGGCGTGGCCGACTTCCGGATCGAGGCGTCCGAGCAGCGCCTGTTCAGCGTTCCGCTGGTGTTGATGGTGCTGGTGACCGTGCTCGCGGCGGCCCTGTTCGCCAAGCCACCCAGCACCACCGGGAAACGCAACGTGCGACATTGGGTTCTCGGCGTCATGCACGGTCTGGCCCACGTCGGGCTGGGCGCGGCCGGCACCTGGGTCTGGTTGGCCCTGCCCTTCCACAACTGGTCCTGGCCGCTGCCGGCGGCTGCGGCGGCGGTGCTCTACCTGCCGGTGATCGGGCTGGTGGCCAGTCAACTGGTGGCCGGGTACCTGCTGATCGCCAGCGCGTTCGGGGTGAACGTCAACGAACTGTTCGCCGGTCAGGGCATCGAGGATGCCAAGGGTTTCGTCCGGATGCGTATCGACCCGGACGGCACCCTCACGCTCTACCCCGTCGTGGTCGACCGGGTGGCCCGCCGTTGGCAGGTCAACCCCGACCACACACCGGAAGCCTCCTGGCTGGCCCCCACCACGCCCCTGACTCCCCGGCTGGCCGAGCCGCCCGTCTCTCTCACCTGACCTCGGGCGACCGCGACGGCGGGCCGACAGCTCATCCGGGGCCTGCCGGCGGGCGACTCACTCGCAGATCCGCCAGTTGCCCTCCTCCTTGATCAGCGGGTAGACCTGGTTGGTGGCGCCGCCCTCGCTCTTGGTGTAGCGGACGGTCGCACTGCCACTGACATGGCCGTTCTGGTTGGAGAGGTTCAGCCCGACGATCTTGTGTCCGGTGAGGTCCGGCTGGTTTTCCTGCTGCTGCGTGAAGTCCGCCTCGCTGACCCGGTCCCGGATCCGGGTGCAGAGTTGCTGATAGGCGGTCGGATAGTCGCGTTCCACGAGCGCGCCGGCGAATGTGTTCACTGTGGAGCGGACCGGTCCGGTGGCGTCCATCGCCACCCGGTAGATCAGGTAGGCACCGACCGCCCCACCTGAGCAGCAGAGTGCGAGCACCACACCCAACACGATGAACAGAACCCGCTTGGACTTCTTCGGCGGCACCATGGCCGGCTGATATGCCATGCGGGCAGGGTAGGAGCCCCGGACAAGCCCAAGATCGCAGCGGCCCGGTCACTCCCCTTGCGGCGACAGACCCGGCTCGGCGGAGGAGTGCCTTTCGTCGTGTGCGATGCGAGGGCCACAGACATCGGCCAGCGAGCAACGTTTGACCGCCCCGTCACTGAGCTGTCGGACGGTGACGGTCTCGCTCGGCGGATGCCGTGACACGACTTTGCCCAGGCCGGAGGGGGTCTCGACGCGCTGCCCGGTCGCGGGGTACGTGCCGCTTGAGGCGTACAGCGGGTGCTCGTACTTCAGGCAGCACATCAGTCGACCGCAGGCGCCGGAGATGCGCAGCGGATTGAGGGGCAGGTCCTGCTCCTTGGCCATCCGGATGGTCACCGGCTCGAAGTCGTTCAGGAAGGTGGCGCAGCACAGGTCGCGCCCGCAGGAGCCGATGCCGCCCTGCACCCGTGCCGAGTCGCGCGCGGAGAGTTGCCGCAACTCCACCCGGCAGTGCAGGGTCGCGCCGAGGTCGCGGACGAGTGAGCGGAAGTCCACCCGGTGCGGGGCGGTGAAGTAGATGGTGCTCCGCTCCCCGCCGTCGTCGCCCCTGCTGAGCACGTGGTCGACCGCCACCACCTTCATCGGCAGCCCGTGGGCACGGATCAGCCGCTTGGCCGCGACCTTCGCCTCGGCCTTGCGGCGGCGCAGGTCCTCGTCGCGGCGCAGGTCCTCATCCTGTGCCAGCCCGGCGAGCTTGGGGAAACCGTCGGTGTCCTCGGTGACCCACTGCGCCGCCCACACGCACTCCGCCACCTCGGGCCCGTCGTCGGTGGGCACCAACACCTTGTCGCCCACCTGGGGGCGCAACTCGCCCGGATCGAGGTAGTAGAGGCGCCCGTAGCGCTGGAAGCTGACCGCACAGAGCATCCCCATGTCATCACCCTACGACGCTTCGGCGGGACCGTGCCGGTTCGGAGTCGCGTTCGACCACCCGGTACGACCATCCATGTCCGGCCGAACCCGGCCGACGCGCCCCGCCTACCAACTGGCACGGATCGTGCGGGTGCCGTCGTGGAAGTCGGGGCGGGCCCGGGCGGCCGGCGGGCGCAGCACCGACTCGGCCATGCTCGGCCCCCACTGGCGTACCAGGGTCTCCGCCCCGTCGTATGCCACACCGAGCACCGCCAGCAGGCGGGCGGCGATCTCGGCAGCGGCGACGGCACCCGGCGACGACGGCCCGGAGTGGCTCACCGCCCGGGTGACCGAGGTGGCCGTGACGACCGTTACCGCCTCGGCCGAGCCGATCACCTCGGCCAGGGCCCGGGCGACGGCCAACCGGCTGCCCTCCACCCAGTCGGCGAGCGCCTCGGCGTAACCAGCGGTAGCCTCCAGCCTTCCCACCAGACTTTCGGGGCCTTCGTCGAGGTGGCGCAGCAGCACCGCCCGGGTCTCGCCGTACGCCGCCGCGGCCGGCCCGGACCAGAGCAGCGGGTCGGTCAGCGCGGCGCACGCCCGGTCGTACCCGTGGACGTGCCGGCGCACCGCCTGCCCGGCAGCGGCCAGCGGCCCGGGACGCAGGTCGAGGAAGTGCCGCAGCGCCTCGCCCGGCAGCACCTGCATCCGCCGCAGCAGCGGCCAGACCCGGTGCCCCTCGGGTGCGCCTGCGGCGAGCAGGGTGTCGACCCGGCGCAGCAGGTCGAGGCCCGGTTCGGCGAGCCGGTCGAGGGCGTCCATCAGGACTCTCCGGCCAGCCGGCGGCTCACCGCGACGTCGGTGTCGGCGTACTGGTCCGCAGCCCGGCGTAGGGCGTCCGCGGTGGCCGCCAGGTGACCGGCGGCGGCGTACGCCTCCCGGGCCCGGTCGCCCGTGGCCGTCGTCCACTGCCGCAGCAGTGCCCGGCCGATCTCGCCGGGTCGGCCCGGGGCGTCAGCCCCGAAGGCCCCCTGGGCAGGGTCACTGGCGGTGACCGAACGGGAGAGCGCGGTGAGGGTGGCGCTCGCGTCGTCGAGCCGGCTGGCCAGGGTACGCAGGTCCATTTCAGGCCCCCGTCAGTGGCCGGTAGGCGGTGAAGGTCTCGTTGTGCAGCTTCTCCCGGGCCCACTGGGCGGCGTCCGCTGCGGCGGTGACCGCAGCCCGCACCGAGCCGGCCACGTCACGCGGCGCACGGTTGTGCAGCGGGCCGAGGAAGCGTACGTCGGTGATCCGGCCGCTGGCGGTGACGACCACCTCCACCAGGCCGTCCGGCGACCGGACGGTGACCTCGACCGTCGCCACGGCCTGGTCGAACTCGGCCTGGAGCGACTCGATCCGGCGGTAACGCCGGACCGCCTCCTCGATCCATGCCTCGTCGATCTCGCCCCGCGGCATCAGCGGACTCCTCCCCGGCTGCCCTCACTCTGCGTGCCGCCGCCGTCACCACGGCACACCGGACCGTACCGCACGTGAATTGCGCGTGTCGATGCCTGTGGATAACGGTCCGGCCGACAAGACCTGCCGCGGTCAGCCCTTCCAGAGGGCGAGCATCATGGCTTCGACGGCGATCCGGGGCTTGACGTTCGCCTCGATGGCGGTGCGGCAGGCCAGTACGGCCTCCAGCCGCCGCAGCGCTCCCTCCGCCTGCCAGCTGCGCGCGCCGGCGTCAGCCAGTTCGGCGGTGTCGGTGTGCACCGGCGGCACCGGTGCGCCCATCGCCATGGTCAGCGCGTCCCGGTAGAAGGCGGCCAGGTCGACGAGCGCCCGGTCCAACGCGTCCCGCTGGGCCCGGGTGGCCCGGGACTTCTGCCGCCGCTCCAGGTCCTTGAGCTGGCCGGCGGAACCCCGGGCGGCGCTTGCCGCGCCCCGACCGGTACCGCCCGCGCCGAGCGCCGTCTCCAGCGCCGCGCGTTCCGCCGCGTCGATCTCCACGACCGCCGCCTCGGCTTCGGCCTCGGCCGCCTCGATCAGCGCGGAGGCCGCGTCGAAGGCGGCACCCACGCTTGTCAGTCGGCGCGGTACGGCGAGCACCGCCTCCCGCCGGGCCCGGGCCTGGGGGTCGCCGGCCAGCCGCCGGGCCCGTCCGACGTGACCCTGCGTGGCCGCCGCCGCCCATCGGGCCACATCGGGCGCGATCCCGTCCCGCCGGACCAGCACCTCGGCCACCGCGTCCGCTGCCGGCTGCACCAGGGGTACGACCCGACAGCGCGACCGGATGGTCACCGAGATGTCGTCCGGGTGGGTGGAGGGCGTGCAGAGCATGAAGACCGTTCGGGGTGGGGGCTCCTCGACCGCCTTGAGCAGTGCGTTACCGGCCGCCTCGGTCAACCGGTCGGCATCCTCGATGATCACGACCTGCCATCGGCCGCCGGACGGTGTGCTGGCCGCGCGCAGCACCAGCGCCCGCATCTCGTTGACCCCGATGGAGAGCCCGTCGGGGACCACCAGTCGTACGTCGGCGTGGGTGCCGGCCAGGGTGGTGTGACAACCGGGGCACTGCCCGCACCCGGTGCCGTGCACGCACTGCAACGCGGCGGCGAAGGCCCGCGCCGCCACCGACCGTCCCGAGCCGGGTGGCCCGGTGAAGATCCAGGCGTGCGTCATCCCGGCACCCGGATCTGCTCCGCCCACCGCTTCCTGTGGCGTGCGCAGCACGGCGGCTGCGGCGGCCGCAGCCCGACGTAACGTGTCCACCGCCTCGTCCTGGCCGACCAGGTCGGCGAAGGCGTCCGGCATCAAGTCCGCTCCGTCGTCACCAGCTCTGTTGGGGATAACTCAGGCTGCACCGAGGTGTCCGGGCCACTTGCCGGCCCCGGGTGGTCGGCACCGCCGGGGGCGAGCAGTTCCGTCACCCGGTCGGCGACCCGCTCGGCGATCTGGTCGACCGGGTGGCCGGCGTCGAGGACCAGGTAGCGCTTCGGGTCGGCGGCGGCGAGGTCGAGGAAGGCGTACCGAACCCGCTCGTGGAAGGCCAGCGACTCGGCTTCCAACCGGTCGGCGGCCCGGCTGCGCTCGGCCACCCGGGTCAGCCCCGCACGCGGGTCGATGTCCAGCAGCACCACCAGGTCGGGCTTGAGCCCGCCGGTGGCCCAGGAGGAGAGCCAGGAAAGCTCGTCGACCGGCAGGGTACGACCGGCGCCCTGGTAGGCCAGGGAGGAGTCGACGTACCGGTCACTGATCACGACGGCACCCCGGGACAGGGCGGGCCGGACCACGGTGGCCACGTGATGCGCCCGGTCGGCGGCGTAGAGCAGGGCCTCGGCGCGTGGCGAGGGCGCCTCGTCGTCGGTGTTGTTGTCCAGCACCAGGGACCGGATGCGGGTGCCGACGCCGGTTGCGCCCGGCTCGCGGGTGACCACCACGTCCCGTCCTTCGGCGCGCAGCCGTTCGGCGAGCTGGGCCAGCTGGGTCGACTTGCCGGCGCCTTCGCCGCCCTCGAAGACCACGAAGAGTCCCGCCGAGACGAACGGTTCCGCCGGCATCAGCGGACGGCCCCGGATCGATCCCCACAGGTCGGCCAGGACCGGGACGCCCTTCTTGTCGTCCATCTGGCCGAACGCGCTGATTCCGGCGAAGATCCCGGCCGCGCCGGCGACGAGCAGCAGCAGGCGGGTGGCGGAGATCGAGATTCCCAGGTCGGCGATCTCCAGCTTCCGGGAGCCACCGACACCGGCGAGCAGGCTGCCCAGCGCGATCGCCAGGATCAGCACCAGCCGGGTGCCGATCTGCACCACGGCGAAGACCCGGCCGCGTACCTCGTCGGCGACCTCGCCGCCGAGCAGGGTGGTGCCGGAGAGGAAGGCCATTCCGGCGCCGGCGCCGACCAGGACCGCGCCGACCAGCGCCATGGACAGGTGGATGGCGAAGGCCAGGGTCATCACCGAGGCGCTGGCCAGCACGATGCTCATGCCGAACCAGCGACGCCGGGACATGTCCCGCACGATCATCGGGCCGAGCCCGATGCCGATCGCCAGGCCGAAGAAGATCGCCCCGAAGAGCAGGGAGAAGGCGGCGTCACCGGCACCGAGCGAGTTGGCGAAGAACCGGGAAGTGCCGATCACGATGCCGCCGCCGGCGAAGGCACCGAAGATGCCCAGCACCAGGCCACGGACCAGTGGCGTCTTCCCGATGTACCGCCAGCCCTCGTTGAACTGGCGCAGCATGCTCTGCTCGGACTGTTCCTGCCGCTGGCGCTGCCCCTGGCTGATCTCCTTGATGCCGAAGGCGACGACCAGGGCGGTGGCGAGCCGGGAGAACGCGTTGAACCAGAGCGCGAGTTGGGCCGGCTCGGCCCAGGACGGCATCTCACCGCCGGTGGCACCCCGGACGATGCCGTCGAGCGAGGCGAGCACGATCGCGGCGAAGATCGGCGTCAGGCCGTACGTGGTGATCAGGGTGAGCTGGTTGGCGGTCTCCAGCCGGGCGCGCGGGATGAGGTTCGGTACCGCCGCTTCCTTGGCCGGGATCCAGAGCAGCGTGACCGTCTCGATCAGGAAGGTGGCGATGGCCGCCCAACTGACCACCCGGGCACCGCTGGCGCCGGTCAGCGCGTACAGCGGGATGGAGGCGAACAGCACGAACCGCAGCAGGTCGCAGATGACCATGGTCCAGCGCCTGTCGAACCGGTCGGCGAACACGCCGGCGATCGGCCCGAGCAGCAACGCGGGCAGCAGCCGGATGGCGATCACGCCACCGAAGGCGGCGCCCTTGGCGGTGCTGCCCTCCACCTGGGCGGCGGCGAAGATGCTTGTGGCGAGCAGGCCGAGCCAGTCACCGAAGGAGGCAGCGCTGAGCACGATCCAGAGCCGGCGGAAGGGGCGGATGCGCAGCACCGAGCGGATGGCGGGGTAACCGGTCAGGTCAGCCTGGCCGGTCGTGCCGCCGGATCGGCCGGCCTGGCCGGTGGGCTGGTTCGTGGACGGCGACACGCCGGACGACTCGCCGTTGAATTGGCTTTCGATGGCCGTACCTCCACGTGCCGGCCCATCACTGGGCACCCCCGGTGGAACACTCTAGACCTGCGGGGACCTACCCCCGTCACGCCTCGCCTTGCCCGCCGAGCCTAGGCCGCTGTGGCCAACTCATGGTGCGCAGGCCGGACGCGAGGGTGTTTCGCATTCACCGTTTCACAGTTAGCGTGCACACGTGGCCACCGACAGCGAGAATCTGCGCCACCGGCTGGACCGGGCGACCCGGCATCTCGATCCCCCGTACGCCGTGGTCGACCTGACCGCCTTCGATGCGAACTCCGCCGCGCTCGTCGACCGGGCCGGCGGAAAGCCCCTGCGGGTCGCCAGCAAGTCGCTGCGCAGCCGCGAGCTGATCGCCCGGGCGCTGGCCCGCCCCGGTTGGCACGGGGTGATGGCGTTCACCCTGCCCGAGGCGATCTGGCTGGTGCGTACCGGTGTCACGGACGACGTGCTGGTGGCGTACCCCACCGTCGACCGGGGCGCGATTGCCGAGCTCGGCGCCGATCCGGCTCTGGCCGCCGCCGTCACCCTGATGGTCGACGACCCCGATCAGCTGGACTTCCACGACACAGTGCAGTCGCCGGGGAGCCGGGCTGAGCTGCGGATCTGTCTCGACCTGGACGCCTCGTGGCGACTGTTGGGCGGCCGGATGCACGTCGGCGTCCGCCGCTCACCGGTGCACAGCGCCCAGGCCGCCGGCCGGTTGGCCGCCGCGATCACCGCCCGGCCCGGCTTCCGGCTGGTCGGCCTGATGTCGTACGAGGCACAGATCGCCGGGGTCGGCGACGCGCCACCCGGACAGACGGCGCTCGGCGCGGTGATCCGGCTGGCCCAGCGCGGGTCGTACCGCGAACTGCTGGCGCGCCGCGCCGCGGCGGTGGCCGCCGTGCGCGACCACGCCGACCTGGAATTCGTCAACGGCGGCGGCACCGGCAGCGTGGCCGCGACAAGCGCCGATCCCGCGGTCACCGAGGTCACCGCGGGATCGGGGCTGTACGGGCCGACGCTGTTCGACGCCTATCGCGACTGGCGTCCCACCCCGGCGGCCTTCTTCGCCTGTGCGGTGGTCCGCCGGCCGGCACCCGGGCTCGCCACCGTGCTCGGCGGCGGCTGGATCGCCTCCGGATCGGCCAGCCGCAGCCGGCTGCCCCGACCGTGGCTGCCCGCCGGACTCAAGCTGGTCGGCACCGAGGGGGCCGGCGAGGTGCAGACCCCGCTGGCCGGCCGCACGGCCGCCACGCTGCGCATCGGCGACCGGGTCTGGTTCCGCCACGCGAAGTCGGGCGAGCTGTGCGAACACGTCAACGAACTGCACCTGGTGGACGGCGACGAGGTGGTGGCCACCGTGCCGACCTACCGGGGCGAGGGCCACGCCTTCCTGTGAAACCCGCCGCCAGCCGCTGGGGTACGCACCTGACGGGTTCGGCGGGCGGAGCGGGGTGACCGCAGGGCCGCGCCGGGCGGGAGGGCGGGTGTCAGGCGGGCTGGGCCGCGGGTTCCGCGGAATCGATGATCTGATCGTCGGCCGGCTTCGCGGGCTGCACGACCGGCCGGTGCCCGGCATCGCCCCGAGCGTCCACCTGGCGGTGCAGGTAGTCGCGGATGAGCGCCTTCGCCTCGACCAGCACCCGCTCGTCGCCGTCGGACGTACGCCGGAACGCGAGCTTGATCAGCGCGTCGGCCACCTCCACCGCGATTTCCAGATGGAATTGCAGGTCGGGCACGTCGGCGAGGCCGAAGCGCTCGGTGAGCACGCGTGCCAATTGGTCCGCGATCACCCCGTTGTTGTCGCGCTGCTCATCGAGCAGATGCAGGTCGACCACGTCGCCGAAGTGCAAGGTACGGAATCCGGGAACGGTGCGGTGCATGGTGATGTACTCGTCGATGCCCGCGTCGACCCCGTCCCACCAGTGGGTCAGGTCGTCCGAGGCGAAGCGCTCGTCGAGCCGCTGGAGGTACGCCTCCATCGTGCGCAGCGTCAACGCCTGCACGATCGCCCGCTTGTCCGGAAAGAACTGATAGACCGACCCGATCGCCACCTCTGCCCGCTCGGCGAGCAGGGTGGTGGTCAGCCCTTCGTACCCCACCTCGTCGACGAGTTCGGCGCAAGCGTCCAGCATCCGCTGGACCCGCGCGACACTACGACCCTGCACCGGAACCCGGCGCAGCGGCCCAGTCGTGGCGGCTGAAGTGGACACTCGCCACCCCCTCTCGACGGATGAACATATCTACAAGTCACCGGTTCGTGACTACCGGTACAACGAGCGAATCTCGATTGCGGTGTTTACCAGGAACAACGTTCCTGATATGAACTCGGTTCATATCCATCTGAAGGAGCGCCGATGCGGGGAAGCAGCGTCAGCGACGCCATCGCCTGGTCGAACTGGGCCGGCAACCAGCACAGCACGGCGACGGTTCTGCGCCCCACCACCGTCACCGAAGTCGTCGAGCAGGTCCGCTCCGCCGCCGAGGCCGGTGCCCGGATTCGCCCGGTCGGCAGCGGCCACTCCTTCACGCCCGTCGCGGTCGGCGACGGTAGCCGGATGGACCTGGCCGGACTCGCCATCGACGTACAGGTGGACGTCGATAGGCGCCTTGTCACCGTACCGGCCGGGATGACTCTGCGGCAGCTCAACGCGCTACTGGCGAGTCACGGGTTGGCGCTGCCCAACCTCGGTGACATCGACGCGCAGACGGTGGCCGGGGCGATCTCCACCGGCACCCACGGCACCGGCGCGGCGTACGGCGGGCTGGCCACCTTCGTCGCCGCGCTCACCCTGGTCACCGGCACCGGCGAGGTGCTGCACTGCTCCGCCGACGAGCACCCCGACGTGTTCGACGCGGCCCGGATCTCGCTCGGCGCGCTCGGCGTACTGGTCGAGGTGACGCTGCGCTGCGTGGACGCCTTCGTGCTGCGGGCCCACGAACGCCCGGCCGCCCTGGACGCCGTACTGGCCGACCTGCCCGACCTGATCGGCACCCATGATCACGTCGAGTTCTTCTGGTTCCCGTACAGCAGCCAGGCCCAGCTGAAGGTCAACGACCGGGTGCCCGACGACGATCGCCCGCTGCCCCGCTGGCGCGGCTGGCTCGACGACGACTTCCTGGCCAACACCGTCTTCGCCGGCGCCTGCCGGCTCGGCCGGGCGATGCCGGCCCTGGTCCCGACGATCAGTGCCGTCTCCGCCCGCGCGCTCAGCGAACGCATCTACACCGGCCGCTCCGACACGGTTTTCTGCACCCCGCGCCGGGTCCGCTTCGTGGAGATGGAGTACGCGCTACCGCGCGACGCCCTGCCCGAGGCGCTGGACGCCCTGCGCCGGATCATCGACCGCCTGCCGTTCCGGGTGCTCTTTCCGGTCGAGGTGCGCTTCACCGCCGCCGACCAGATCTGGCTGTCCCACTCGTACGGGCGCGAGTCGGCGTACGTCGCCCTGCACCAGTACGTCGGCATGCCCTACGAGCCGTACTTCCGCGCCTTCGAGCAGGTGGCGACCGAGCTGGGCGGCCGCCCCCACTGGGGCAAGCTCCACTGGCGCGACGCCGCCTCCCTGGCCGACGCCTACCCCCGCTGGCAGGACTTCCAGCGCATCCGCACCCATCTGGACCCCCACCACACCTTCACCACCCCCCACCTCACCACACTCCTCGGCTGAATCCGATCTTGGTACGAAACGGCCCTTGGAGGGGCACTTTCGTACCAAGATCGCCAGTGGTTACTCCGAGCGCGCGGAGGTGGCCTTCTTGGGGGCGGCCTTCTTGGCGGGGGTGGCCTTTGCGGCCTTCGCTGCGGTGGCCTTGGTGGCCTTGGTCGCGGTGGCCTTGGCTGTGGTCTTCTTCGCGGTGGTTTTCTTGGCTGCGGTCTTCTTTGCTGCGGTCTTCTTGGGGGCGGGGCCCTTGGCTCGCTTCTCGGCGAGCATCTCGGAGGCCTCCTCCAGGGTCAGTTCCTCCGGAGTCTGGCCTCGCCGCAGGGAGGCGTTGGTCTCCCCGTCGGTGACGTACGGGCCGAACCGGCCGTCCTTGATGACGAGCGGCTTCTCGGTCAGCGGGTCGGCACCCATCTCCCGCAGCGGTGGGGCGGCGGCCCGACGCTGACGGGTCTTCGGGGCGGCCAGCAGGGCCAGCGCCTCGTCGAGGGTGACGGTGAACATCTTGTCTTCCGAGTCCAGCGAACGGAACTCGTCGCCCCGCTTGACGTACGGGCCGTAGCGGCCGTTGTTGGCGAACACCTCGGCACCGTCCGGTGCCACGCCGATCAGGCGCGGCAGGCTGAGCAGCTTGAGCGCCTCGTCGAGGGTGAGCGAATCAGGTGACTGCGAGCGCAGCAGGGACGACTTGCGGTCCCCGCTGGCCACGTACGGGCCGAAGCGGCCGGACTTGAGCAGGATCGGCTCGCCGGTCGCCGGGTCGTCGCCGAGCTTGCGCTCGCCCCCACCGCCGAGGAACAGCTCGTGCACCTTCTCCGGGGTCAGCTCGTCCGGCGCGAGGCCCTCGGGGATCGGCGCCCGGTCGCCCGGGGTGCCGCCCTCCTCGCCCTCCGCCTTCGGGGCGGGCTGCTCGCCGGGCAGCGCCCGCTGCAGGTACGGCCCGAACCGGCCGACCCGCACCACCACCTCACGACCTTCGTCGTCGGTGAACAGCGGGATCGAGTTGACGCTGCGCGCGTCGATGTCGCTGAGGTTCTCGGTGACCAGTTTCTTCAGCCCACCGGAGCGGGCGATGTCCTGGTCGCCGGCACCGTTCGTGGTGCCGAAGTAGAACGCGGTGAGGAAGTCGACAGCCGCGTGATCCCCACCGGCGATCTCGTCCAGCTCGTTCTCCATGCTGGCCGTGAAGTCGTAGTCGATCAGGCGCGGGTAGTGCCGCTCCATCAGCCCGATCACCGCGAACGCCAGGAACGACGGGATCATCGCCTGGCCGCGCTTGAAGACGTACCCGCGGTCCTGGATGGTCTGCATGATCGAGGCGTACGTGGACGGACGCCCGATGCCCAGCTCCTCCAGGGCCTTGACCAGCGACGCCTCCGTGTAGCGGGAGGGCGGCTGGGTGTGGTGGCCCTGGGCGGCCAGCTCGTCGGCGGTCAGCGGCTGGTCCTTGACCAGGTTGGGCAGTCGACGCTCGGCGTCCTCGGCCTCGGCGTTCTCGTCGTCGCTGGACTCGACGTACGCCCGCAGGAAGCCCGGGTCGGTGATGGTCTTGCCGGTGGCGCCGAAGTCGGCCTCCTCACCGGCGTTGGTGGTCGCCCGGATCCGCACCGAGACGCTGGAGCCGACCGCGTCGGTCATCTGCGAGGCGATGGTGCGCCGCCAGATCAGCTCGTAGAGCTTGTACTCCTCGGCGGAGAGTTCCTTGGCCACGTCGCCCGGGGTGCGGAAGTTGTCCCCGGCCGGGCGGATCGCCTCGTGCGCCTCCTGGGCGTTCTTCACCTTGCCGGTGTAGCGGCGCGGCTCCGGCGGCACGCTGCGCTCGCCGTACAGCTCGACGATCTGCCGGCGGGCCGCCGCGATGGCGGTCTCCGACAGGTTCACCGAGTCGGTACGCATGTAGGTGATGTAGCCGTTCTCGTAGAGCCGCTGCGCGGTGCGCATCGTCTGCTGCGACGAGAACCGCAGCTTGCGGGCCGCCTCCTGCTGGAGCGTGGAGGTGATGAACGGCGCGTACGGGCGGCGCCGGTAGGGCTTCTCCTCGACCCGGGTGACGGTGAACGGTCGCCCTTCGAGGCGGGCGGCCAGCCCTCGCGCTCCGCTGGAGTCCAGGTGGACGACGCCCGCCCCGGCGCGCACCTTGCCGGTGGTGGGCTCGAAGTCCTTGCCGGTGGCGATCCGGTCGCCGTTGAGCGCGACCAGGGTGGCGTTGAAGGTACGCGGGCCCTCGCCCGCGTTCGCCACCGCCAGGGTGGCCAGGATGTCCCAGTACTCGGCGGTGCGGAAGGCCATCCGCTGCCGCTCACGCTCGACCACGATCCGGGTCGCCACGGACTGCACCCGGCCCGCCGACAGCTTCGGCATGACCTTCTTCCACAGCACCGGGGAGACCTCGTAGCCGTAGAGCCGGTCGAGGATGCGGCGGGCCTCCTGGGCGTCGACCAGGCTGCGGTCGATCTCGCGCGGGTTGGCCACGGCCGCCTGGATGGCCGGCTTGGTGATCTCGTGGAAGACCATCCGCCGGACCGGCACCTTCGGCTTGAGGGTCTCCACCAGGTGCCAGGCGATCGCCTCGCCCTCGCGGTCCTCATCCGTGGCCAGGAAGATCTCGTCGACCTCCTTGGCCAGCTTGGTCAGCTTGCTGATCTGCTGCTTGCGGTCGGCGGAGACGACGTAGAGGGCGTGGAAGCCGTTGTCCACGTCGACGCCGAGCCGGGCCCACGGCTCGCCCTTGTACTTCGCGGGCACATCGGCGGCGTTGCGCGGCAGGTCGCGGACGTGCCCGAAGCTGGCCTCCACGACGTACCCCGGGCCCAGGTAGCCCGAGATCGTCTTGGCCTTCGCCGGCGACTCGACGATGACCAGACGGGTGGTTCCAGCGTTGCTCGGCACTTCGGTTTCGACCTCATTCCCACTCGATGGCCGCGCCTGTCCGGTTCGGGGCACGCTCGACCCCCCGATACCCGGCGGTCCGGATGTCCAACGTAACGCGCCGTCCGTGTTTCGGGTTTCGCGGGCGGCAATCCGCTACGGACGATCCATGCTCACGCCGAACGGCGTCACCGTACACCCTGGGTAGGGTCTAAAGCGTGCCACTGTGACCATGGCAGCCCCTCGGTGGAGGTGGAACCCGGCCGTTTCTCCCGGTGTGCGCTGACGCCCGGCTGTCCCAGATCGGACAGCTGTCGCACGCCCGGTCCGGACCGGGCGGACTTCGAGGAGCCGGTCAGGCCCGGGACGTTGGGGCCCGGCCGGGACCCACGGACGGTCAGTCGCGGACCGGCCAGGCGCCGGGCGGCGCGGCGGGTGGCGGTTCGCCGACCAGTTCCGCCAGCCGCGACACCCGGCGTCGACCGCTGATCCGGTACGCGGGACCGCCCGCGCCCGGTTCGACAAGTTCGCCGACCAGCCCGGCCGCGATCAGGGCCGCCCCGACCACCGACCAGCGGCCCGGATCGACGCCCCCGAGGTGCAGCAGGATCTCCGGCGGGTCGACCACCCCGGCCGCGGCGAGCCAGAGCCGCAGCCGCCGGCCGTCCAACTGGAAGCCGGCCGGTGGCTGCTGCGTCGGGCCGCGCAGCCACGCGGCCGCGAGCGGCACGATCGCCCGGGTGTACGCGGTCCGCACGGCGTAGCGCTGGTCCTCGGTCGGCGTCCAGGTGGCCCGGACCCCGCGCTGGGCCAGTTCGGCGACGAGCACGTGCACCCGCCACCCGGCGTCCACCACCACCGACAACCGGGCGGTACCGCCCATCCGGTGCACCTCGCCGGGCCCGGCGAGCAGGCCGGCGAGGTCGGCGACCGAGGGTTCGGCGGTCTCCGCGCCGAAGAAGACCAGTTGCCGGTCCCCGACCGGCGTCCGTGTCTCCCGGGTCCGCGCCTCCCCGGCCCGTGTTTCCTCGTCCGGTGCCTCCCCGGCGGTTGTCTCCTCGGTCGGATCGGAAGCGACCGCCCGTGCGCGGGGGCGTCGGGCGGTCGGTGGTGCCGCAGCAGGCAGCGGGAAGGACATCGGCAGCGGTTGCGCCGCCGATGTCTCACCGGAGCCGCTCAATGGCATTCGGGCACCTCGTCGAAAGCGCGCTTCAACTCCTCCGAGTTCAGCCGGCTGGTGTCCAGCGCGCTGGCGTCGTAGTCCTGTTGCAGTGTCTCCACCGCCGTCTGCACGCCGTCGTAGAAGACGCGGGGCTCACCGGTGCTCAGCCCGTCGATCGTGGCCCGGGCCCGGCCGTAGGCGTCGCGCATGGACGCGAGGGAGGCCCGGAAGCCCTCGGAGATCTCCGCGCCGTTCTCGACCGTGGGTACCCCGGCCTGCTCCACCTTGCGGCGAGCGTCCTCACTGGCCTGTTCGGCACCGCCGAAGAGCCGGACCAGGTTCTCCTTTGCCTGCGCGGGAGTGGTCTGCGCGGTCATCTGCTGGTCGGTGCTGCTGGTCAGTTTGCTGATCTCGGCCCGCCACGGGGTCAACGCCGAACACACCGAGGCGGCCCACGCCCGGGGACTGGGACCGCTGGACCCACAGCCCGCCAACAGAACCGACGTAGCCAGGACCACCGTCAGCATTCTGGCGGCGTCCGCCCGGCACGTACGCATGCGTTGCAGCGTACGGCCTCCGCTGCCGGTCGGCACCGGTCAGGCGGACCGCCCCGCAGCGACGACCGGTCCCCGGGCGACGGTGTCGCCGCCCGGGGACCGGTGATGCCGACCGCAGGGTCAGGCCTTGATCTCCGCCGGGCGCGGGTCCGCGGTGCCGGATCCGCTGTCGGAGCCCTCGTCGAGCGCGATGCTCTTGCGCTTGCTGAACACCACCGCCGCGACCACGATCAGCGTCGCCACCACCGCGATGGTGACCCGCAGACCGACGTTGCGGTCGTCGCCGATGCTCCAGGCCACCACGGCCGGCGCGATCAGCAGCGACACCAGGTTCATCACCTTCAGCAGCGGGTTGATGGCCGGGCCGGCGGTGTCCTTGAACGGGTCACCGACGGTGTCGCCGATGACCGTGGCGGCGTGCGCGTCGGAGCCCTTGCCGCCGTACGCGCCGTCCTCGACCATCTTCTTGCTGTTGTCCCAGGCGCCACCGGAGTTGGCCAGGAAGACCGCCATCAGCGTGCCCGCCCCGATCGCACCGGCCAGGTACGACGCCAGCGCGCCGGGCCCGAGGCCGAAGCCGACCGCGATCGGTGCCATGATCGCCAGCAGACCGGGGGTCATCAGCTCGCGCTGCGCGTCCCGCGTGCAGATGTCGACGACCTTGCCGTACTCCGGGCGCTGCGTGCCGTCCATGATGCCGGGCAGCTCACGGAACTGCCGGCGGACCTCCATCACCACGGCACCGGCCGAGCGGGAGACCGCGTTGATGGCCAGGCCGGAGAAGAGGAACACCACCGCCGCACCGATGATCAGACCGACCAGGTTCTGCGGGTTGGACACGTTCAGCGCGTTCAGGATCTCGGCACCGACGTCGGTCACCCCGGCGTCGGCGTACGCGATGCGCAGGGTGTCGGTGTACGAGCCGAACAGCGCGGTCGCGGCCAGCACCGCCGTGGCGATCGCGATGCCCTTGGTGATCGCCTTGGTGGTGTTGCCCACCGCGTCCAGCTCGGTGAGCGTGCGGGCGCCGTGCTCGTCGATGTCGCCGGACATCTCGGCCACGCCCTGGGCGTTGTCGGAGATCGGTCCGAAGGTGTCCATCGCCACGATCACGCCGACGGTGGTGAGCAGACCGGTACCGGCCAGCGCCACGGCGAACAGCGACAGGGTGATGGAGCCGCCACCGAGCAGGAAGGCACCGAAGACACCGGCGGCGATGAGCAGCGCCGAGTAGACCGCCGACTCCAGGCCGACGCTGATGCCGGCGAGGATGACGGTGGCCGCGCCGGTCTGCGAGCTCTTGCCGATGTCCTGCACCGGACGGCGGTTGGTCTCGGTGAAGTAGCCGGTCAGCGCCTGGATGGCGGCGGCCAGCACGATGCCGATGACGACCGCGCCGATGACCACACCACGCGGGCCGAACGGCGGGTCGCCGCCGTCCACGCCGAGCGCGGTCCGCCAGTCGTCGCCGAGCTGCGCGGCCCAGGACGGCTGGAGGTAGGCGAAGGTGGCCACCCCGACCAGCACCGCCGAGATCAGCGCGGAGAGGTAGAAGGCCCGGTTGATGGCGGTCAGACCGTTGCGGTCGGAGGCCCGCAGCTTGGTGATGAAGACGCCGATGATGGCGACCAGCACACCGATGGTGGAGATGATCAGCGGCAGCACCAGGCCGTCAGTGCCGAAGGCGGCGCGACCCAGGATCAGCGCGGCGACGAGCGTGACCGCGTACGACTCGAACAGGTCGGCGGCCATGCCGGCGCAGTCACCGACGTTGTCACCGACGTTGTCGGCGATGGTGGCCGCGTTGCGCGGGTCGTCCTCGGGGATGCCCTGCTCGACCTTGCCGACCAGGTCGGCGCCGACGTCGGCGGCCTTGGTGAAGATGCCGCCGCCGACCCGCATGAACATGGCCAGCAGCGCGGCGCCGAAGCCGAAGCCCTCCAGCACCGTCGGCGCGTCACCCCGGAAGATCAGCACCACCAGCGCGGCACCGAAGAGGCCGAGCCCGACGGTGAGGAAGCCGACCACACCACCGGTCCGGAAGGCGATCTTCATGGCCGCTTCCCGGCCGCCCTCCCGCTCCCGGGCGGCGGCGGCCACCCGCAGGTTGGCCCGGGTGGCCAGCCACATGCCGGCGCCGCCGATGAAGGCGCTGAACAGCGCACCGACCACGAAGAAGAGCGAACGGCCGATCTTCACCGCGGTCTCGCTGCCGTCGGTCTGGTGCACCGGCAGCAGGAAGAGCAGTACTACGGCGATCACCACGAAGATCGCCAGGGTCCGGAACTGCCGGATCAGGTAGGCCGAAGCGCCCTCCTGCACGGCCCCGGAGATTTCCTGCATTTTCTCGGTGCCCTTGCCGGCGGCCAGCACGGCCTTCGTCAACGCGGCGGCGAAGGCGAGCGCTACCAGCGCGATCACCGCAGCGATGACGACGTACGTGACATTGGCTCCGGTGAGGGAGATCGCGCCGCCGCCCTCGGCGGCCAAGCTGTCGGACATCTGTGTCCTCCTGTGCCGAACAACGCGCCGGCCGGTGGAGACGCACCGACCTGCGCCTGGATGCGAATTTCGCAAGTGCGCGCTGAGCCACCCCCGGTGGACCCGCGCCGCCAGGCCCAGCCGCGCTGGTTGTCCGAGGGATCACTTGCTGACAACCCGCGTACTCTAGCCCTCCGCAGTGTCCGAGGTCACAGCGAGGTGGCGGCGCGCCGCGATGATCTTCGTCGCTGTGTTATGGGGCGGAATCTGATATAGGGCCGGATCCATGACGAAGCCGCCGCATTCCCTGCTCAGGGAAGGCGGCGGCGTCAGCGAATCAGTTCGGCTAGCGGTTCAGCGGCCAGACCATCCGGACTTCGGTGCCGATGCCGTCGTCGACCGGGCGCACCTGGAGGTCCTCGACGAAACCGGCGAGCAGGGCGAAGCCCACCCCGGTGGTGAGGTCGTCCTCGTTGAGCGACTCGTTTGCCAACTGGTCGGCATCGAGCGCGGCCAGGCCGATGCTCGCCTCGATCGGCGCCCGGTCGACCACCCGCACCGCGTACGTCCCGGAGTCGGACATCTCCACAAGCACCGGTTCGGCCACTCCGTACTGGCGGTGCAGGGCGACCGCGCGGGTGCACGCCTCACCGATGGCCAGGCGTACCTCGTCGAGCAGATCCTCGCGGACCCCGGCCCGCCGGGCGACCGCCACCCCGACCAGGCGAGCGGTACGCACGTGCACCGGCGCCGGGGAGAAGGAGAGCCGTACCGTCGCCATCACGCGCCGGCGCCGGTCGCTGCTTCGACCGTGGGATGCAGTGGGAACACCTGGTCCAACGCGGTGATCCGGAAGATCTTGAGCAGCGGCTCCTTGTCGCAGACCAGGGAGAAGGTGCCGTCGGCGGTCCGCAGTCGCTTCAGCGCGCCGACCAGCACGCCCAGCCCGGTGGAGTCGAGAAAGTCGACCCGCCCCAGGTCGACCACCACGTGCCGGGCACCGGAGTCGATCAACTCCAGCAGCCGCTCGCGCAGCCGAGGGGCGGTGTAGACATCCACCTCACCGCCGACCTCGAGCACCGTGTGCTCGCCCACGGTGCGGGTCGCCAGCGACAGCTCCATCGGTCCTCCCTCGACGCGGCCGTAAGCTCATTGGGCATCTAACCACTACCCCCGAGGCCTCCCGACGACTCACCGGGGGCCGGACTCGCCGCACCGGTGGGTCAATTTCCCATTTCCGAACACCAGTGCGAGAGTGCAGGACGTGACCTCGGCAGCCAGCGTATCCGCCGGCCGGGACCGTGAGCCGGGCCCCGCCCCGATTCCGGCCACCGCGCCCGGCGACCTGCTACGCCAGCTGCGGCGACGGCACGCCACCGATCCGGTCACCCATGTCGAACGGGTGCCGTCCCGGGCCGGGACGCCGGCACCGTGGCCGGGCTGGGCCCCTGAGGAACTGCGCACCGCGTACGCCCGACGCGGGGTGAGCGCGCCCTGGCGGCACCAGGCCGAGGCGGCCGAGCTGGCCCACGACCGGCGACACGTCGTCGTCGCCACCGGCACCGCCTCCGGCAAGTCGCTGGCGTACCAACTGCCCGCGCTGGCCACCCTGCTCGCCGATGCCCGCGCCACCGTGCTCTACCTGGCGCCGACAAAGGCGCTCGCCGCCGACCAGTTGCGCGCCGTCGCCGAGTTGGAGATCGAGGGCGTACGCCCGGCCTGCTACGACGGTGACACCCCCCGCGCCGAGCGGGAGTGGATCCGACGGCATTCCCGGTTCGTGCTGACCAACCCGGACATGCTGCACCACGGCATCCTGCCCGGCCACGCGCAGTGGTCGGGATTCCTGCGCCGGCTGCGGTACGTGGTGATCGACGAGTGTCACGTCTACCGGGGCGTGTTCGGCTCGCACGTCTCCCACGTGCTGCGTCGGCTGCGCCGCCAGTGCGCCCGGTACGGCAACACCGCCGGCCCCACGTTCGTGCTGGCCTCGGCGACCTCGGGCGATCCGGCGGCGACGGCCGGTCGACTGGTCGGCCTGCCGGTGACGGCGGTCACCGAGGACACCTCGCCCCGGGCCGGGGTGACCTTCGCGCTCTGGGAACCGCCGCTGCTGCCCGCCGAGGCGTCCGCGTCGTCACCCACCACCGCCGCGCCCGCGCCGCGCCGTGCTCCGGACGCCCCCCGACCTACCGCGCCGCCCGGTCCCGACGCCGAGCCGGGCGACCTCACCCAGGTCCGTCGGTCGGCGCTGCGGGAGACCGCCGACCTGCTCGCGGACAGCGTCGCTGCCGGCGTACGGACGCTGGCGTTCGTCCGGTCCCGGCGGGGCGCCGAGGTGGTGGCGACCAGCGCCCGGCGCAGCCTCGACGAGGCGGTGCCCGGGCTCGGCGACCGGGTGGCCGCCTACCGCGGCGGCTACCTGCGCGAGGAACGGCGGGCGCTGGAACGGGCGCTGCTGCACGGCGACCTGCTCGGCCTCGCCTCGACAAATGCCTTGGAGCTGGGCGTCGACCTGGTCGGCTTGGACGCGGTGTTGATCTGCGGGTACCCGGGCACCCGGGCGTCGCTGTGGCAGCAGGCCGGCCGGGCCGGACGCTCCGGGCAGGAAGCCCTCGCGGTGCTTGTCGCGCGGGACGACCCGCTGGACACCTATCTGGTGCACCATCCGGAGGCGCTCTTCGGGACGCCGGTGGAGGCCACCGTGCTCGACCCGGCCAATCCGTACGTGCTCGGGCCGCAGTTGGCCTGCGCGGCGGCCGAGGCCCCGCTGACCGCCGCCGATCTGGAACTCTTCGGCGACAGCGCGAAGGAAACGGTCGAGGCGCTGGTCGAGGCGGGTGCGCTGCGGCAGCGGCCGACCGGCTGGTACTGGCGGCACCGGGAACGGCCCGAGGTGGATCTGCGCGGCGAGGGGGGTGCCCCGGTCTGCGTGGTGGAGGCGGCGACCGGCCGGCTGCTCGGCACCGTCGACGGCGGCTCGTCGCACTTCCTGCTGCACCCCGGCGCGGTCTACCTGCACCAGGGGGTGTCCTACGTGGTCGACTCCCTCGACCTGGAGGACAGTTGCGCGCTGGTCCACCCCGAGGAGCCGGACTGGTCCACCCACGCGCGGGACGTCACCTCGCTGTCGGTGGTGTCGGTGCGCTCGTACGTCGACGCCGGGCCGGTCGGGCTGTTCCTCGGCGAGGTGGACGTGACCAGCCAGGTGGTGTCGTACCAGCGGCGACGCATCGCCACCGGCGAGGTGATCGACACCCGGCCGCTGGACCTGCCGACCCGGGAGTTGCGTACCGTCGCGGTCTGGTTCACCCTCTCGCCGGAGTCGCTGGCCGAGGCGGGCGTGGATCCGGCCGACGTGCCGGGGGCGTTGCACGCCGCCGAGCACGCCGCGATCGGGCTGCTGCCGCTGCTGGCCACCTGTGACCGCTGGGACATCGGTGGGCTGTCCACCGCGGTGCACCCGGACACCGAGGCGCCGACGGTCTTCGTCTACGACGGTCACCCGGGCGGGGCGGGTTTCGCGGAGCGGGCGTACGGCACCGCCGCCGCCTGGCTCAAGGCCACCCGTGACGCCATCGACGAGTGCGGCTGCGAAGCCGGCTGCCCGTCATGCGTGCAGTCACCCAAGTGCGGCAACGGCAACAACCCGCTGTCCAAGCCGGGCGCCGTCCGGGTGCTCGACGTGGTGCTGAACAACCTGCCGCACTGACACCAGGCATAAAACCCCGGGCGTACGGGCAAGAACGGTGGGAGCGCTTCCATCGATGCTCGTTGGGCTGCGCTCGCTGTTCACTGTTCGCTGTTCGCTGTTCGCCCGCGTACGTGAGGAGGGGCCGTGGCCGACACCATCGCCGAGACCGTCGACCTGCTCTACACCATCGACCAGGAGAAGCTCAGCGTCGATCAGCAGATCGCCCTGAGCACGGCGCTCGCCACCCTGGCGCAGGCCGAACGGCTGGATCAGATCAACGAACGGCTGCGCAGCATCCAGCAGCTGCTCACCAACGCGACGCACCGGTCGACCGTCGACGGGATTCGCTGAGCCGCCCCTCAGCGCCGCCCGCGTCGTGCCCGCTCAGTGCCGCCGTTGCCGGGCTGTGCGACACTCCGGCGCATCAGAGTTGAGGAGACTTCATGCAGCTCGACAGCCTGCAGTCGCAGCACCAGTTCCACGTCCGCCAACGCATCCGTCTCATGGTCAACCAGTACGAGGTCCACAGCGTGGCCCCGGACGGCACCGAGGGCGGCCTGCTGGCGTTCGCCCAGCAGAAGCGGCTCGCCTTCAAGGAGCAGGTGACGATCTACACCGACGACTCGAAGCAGCATCCGCTGCTCGGGTTCAAGGCCCGACAGCGCCTCGACCTCGCCGCCACGTACGACGTCACCGACCACGCCGGCAACCCGATCGGCCTGTTCCGCAAGGACTTCGCGCAGTCGCTGCTCCGGTCCACCTGGCATGTCGAGCAGGCGGGCCTGCCCGCCGTCACCGGCCAGGAACGCAGCATGCCGGTGGCCCTGCTGCGCCGCTTCGTCGACTCGTTGTCCTGGCTGCCGTACCACTTCGACTTCGTCGCCGGCGGTCAGCCGGTCTTCTCGGTGATCAAGAAGTGGGGTCTGCGCGACCGTTACGTGGTCCAGATCCAGCACCCGCAGATCGACCGTCGCCTGGTGATCGCCATGGCGATCGCGCTGGACGCCCTCCAGAGCCGCTGACCGTTCCCGGGGCGACTCCTTCGCCGCGCACAGTCCCGGGCGAATTGCCCGGTCGCGGCTGCGCGCCGAAGGAGTCGCCCCGGCACCCGCCCCGTCGTGCCTCGGGGACGCTGCCGCTTGATTCTCATGTTGGTTGAGACCTGAGGATCGTCGCGTCAGCCAGGTGACGATCAACGGGAGCGATGATGGACCTCGACAATCCGGTGCTCAAGCTGTGCCAGGACGGGATGCGGGCGGAGGCGGAGGGCCGACCGGCCGACGCGCGGGCGTTGTTCGAGCAGGCCTGGTCCAGGCGTACCGACAGCTACGACGCCTGCGTGGCGGCGCACTACCTGGCCCGGCAACAGGACGACCCCGAGGAGGTCCTGCGCTGGAACCAGGAGGCCCTGCGGCAGGCCGATGCGGTCGGTGATACCGCAGTCAGCGCCCTGTACCCGTCGCTGCACGTGAGCGTGGCAATGGCGCACGAACGGTTGGGCGATCCCGGTGCCGCACGCGCCGCCTTCGAGCGAGCGGCCGAACACG
The DNA here is from genome assembly GCF_002879555.1 of Verrucosispora sp. ts21. Classification (NCBI taxonomy): domain Bacteria; kingdom Bacillati; phylum Actinomycetota; class Actinomycetes; order Micromonosporales; family Micromonosporaceae; genus Micromonospora; species Verrucosispora sp. ts21. Next base: position 39,623 of record NZ_PNOZ01000022.1, read on the forward strand.
TCGTCGCGTTACCGGCAGACGAGTACGGCAACCAACTCCGTACGGCCATCACCGACGCTCTCAGCCGGTTGAGCTGACCCCTTCCCCAGCCTGCGATCGTGGCTTCCGCAGGCTGTTCGCGTTGGCGGCTGGCCTGGCAGCAGGATGGTCGTCGGCGTGTTGGTGATCAGCCGCGCAGCGGCCCGGCTCGGGAGGTCACCGTGGCGACCCGGCGCAGCCCGGGCAGCGGCTCCACGGTCAACTCGGCGGTGACCAGGACGTCCAGCCCGTCGAGGTGACACCGCACCAACCGGGCACCGTTCGCGGCGACGATCTCGGCAGCCCGGCTGCACACCGTCGGCTCGTCCTGCAGGGCCCGGGCGGCACCGGCCAAGGCACCGAAGTCGGCGGCCACCCGGGCCTGTTGGCGAGCCATCCGGGCGGCACCGACGCCGGCACCGAACAGGCCGGCCAGGACGAACACCAGCCCCGCCGCCAAGAGGCAGATGGTGGCCCCGCCACGATCCCGGTCGGTCCTCACGACTGCGGCTCCGGTACGCCCGGCTCGGCGACCGCCACGGCCCCACCCACCACGGTGATCACCGGAAGGTCACCGCCGAGAACCCGTACCGGGGCGCGGACCGTCGTACGGATCAGATCGCCCTCCACCACCACGGTGACCGACGCACCCGGTGGTGCGTACCGGTTGCCGGCGCGTGTGCCGTCCTCGCCCCGGGAGGCGGCCAGCGCCGCCTCCCGGGCCGCATCCAGACAGGCCGACCTGGTGCCGACCGCGTTGACGGCGGTCAGGCCGGTGAGCAGGAACAGCAGCAGCGCCGGCAGACCGGCCGCCATCTCGGCGGTGAACGAGCCTCGGTCACGACCGGCCAGCCGGCGCCCGGTCACTTCAGCGCCCGGTCGATGACGGCCGCCAACGCCGACTGGACGCTGTCGGAGGTCAGTACCTTGAGCAGGATGCCGCCGAAGGCCACTGCCGCGAGCGTCCCGACGGCGTACTCGGCGGTGTTCATGCCGGCGTCCCCGCGCAGGCGGGCGAGCATTTTGCGCACTTGGTCGTCCCTTCTCTATGGATTCACAGCACGTCGCCGAGCACGGCGACGATCACCGGCACCAGGCCGGCGAGAATGAAGGCGGGCAGGAAGCACAGGCCCAGGGGCAGCACGATCAGCACACCCGAGCGGCGCGCGGCCGCCTCGATCGTGGTGACCCGGTCGGCGCGCAGGTCATCGGCGAGTCGCACCAGGGCCCCGGCCAGGGCGGCCCCGCTGCTTGCCGAGCGAACGGCGGCGGTGGCGATCCGCTGCCCGCCCGGCACCTCCGCCAGATGCGCCCAGGCCTCCTGCGGCAGCCCGCCGAGTTGCAGCGTCCGACCGACCCGCCGGAGTCGGTCGGCCAACGGGCCGCCGAGCGCGTCGGCCACCGCGATCACCGAACGCTCCACCGGTGCGCCGGCCCGCAGGGTCGCCGCCATCAGATCGGCGGCCAACGGCAGATCCGCGGCGGCCCGCAGCCGCCGGTTCCGGACGGCGGGCGGCTCGATCCGCCGCAGCTGCCGATCCAGCAGCACCGCGGTGACCAGCGCCGCCACCACGCCCGGCCATCCCTCGACCAGTACCGCCACGGCCACCCCGGCCAGGGCAGCGGCCAGGCGGATGCGGTCCAGTCGGCGGCTGGTGGGTGTACGGGCGGGTGCCCGGTCGACGGTGGCGGGGTCGTGACCGGTCAACCGGCGTAGTCGTCGCCGGGGTCGGCGTCGGCTGACGGCCATCACGGCGAGCAACGCGGCGCAGGCCAGGCAACCTGCTGCCAGGGCGGTACCTGACATCAGCTTCCTCCGTCCGGCACCGTGCCGAGGCGGTCCGCCCAGAGCAGCCCGACCACCTGTAAGGCGATGGCAGTGACCGCGCACGCGCCACCGATCGGGGTGTGCAGCAGAACCTGAAGCGGGTCAGCTCCGATGCCGTAGCCCAGGGCGATGCCGCCCAACGGCAGGGCAGCCAACAGCCAGGCCGTCGCGCGAGCTCCGGCCGCTTGCGCGGCAGCGGCGGCCACTGCCCGGTCGGCCGAGCGGGCGTCGGCTTCGATCCGCTCGATCAGGTCGGCCAGCGGTGCCCCCGTACGATCCGCGAGCCGCACCGCCGCCTGGGCCAACTGCCCAGGACGGTCCGGCGCAGCGAGGCGGCCAGCCGACTCGGAGAGATCACCCGTCGAGGTGCTGCTTCCAGGCAGCACCGGGTCAGGCAACGCCGGCTTGTCCAGGCGCTGTGCCCTTGCCGTCTGCCCGGTCGCCGATGCCGCCAACTCCCGACGGACTGTCGACACCGGGCGGACGAGCCCCAATGCCTCTGCCGCAACCGGCACCGGCAGCCCGGCCCTCAGGTCCGCCGCGAGTGCGCACAGCTGGTCCAGTCGTTCCCGCCGTACCCGAACCCGGAGCACCGTCGCGCCACGCCGGTGCCACGCCCGCAAGCCCAGCGCCCCGTACCCGCCGCAGGCGACCGCCGCCACCGGCCCGGCGAGCAGTCCGGCGACCCCGGAGCCGAGCAGCAGAAGAAGGAGCAGATAGCGCGGCTGCAAGGTCGACCAGCGGGACACTCCGGTGGTGTCCGCCCGCATCGCCGCCGCCCGGCTCGGCGGGCTCGACCGGCTCGGCGGGCCCGACACCGGCCGCGTCGGCGGATTCGACACCGGCCAGATCGGCGGGCTCGACCCCGGCCGCAACCCGCGCTCGGAGCCATCGTCCGTCGGGCCAGCAGATTCCAGGCCGGAGCCGTTCGGCACGAAGGGCGTACGGCTTGAGGTCGACGGACGCCGGCTTCCACGCCATTGCGGCGGCCGGGTCGAGGCCGATGGTCCGGTGGTCGATGCGCGGGCAACGGCCCGCTCGCGTACGGCGCAGTCGAGACCGGCGGGTCGCACCACGGATGGCTGTGTGATCGGCGCGTCGTCGGCCTTGCGCAGGGCGACGATCCAGTCGACGAGCGCCTCGTCGCCGTCCACCCGGCGCGAGCGAAGCTTCCGGACCACCACCTTGCGAACCGGTAGCGCCACGACGGTGATCAGGCCCAGCAGCGCCGGCATCCACCAGGACAGGCCGCTCATCTCGACGCTCCGGGCTGCGTGTCGTCCCGCGGCGTCGCCGCGAGGTGCTCGTCCGGCCCCGCTGATCCGGGCCAGGGCTCGTTCAGGATCGGCGGCACCGGCACGTCCCGGCTGCGAATCAGGGCGGCCAACGCCGGTCCCGCCGGGCCGACACCGCGGCCCCGAACCCAGGCCGGTACCGCCCTGACCAGCCGCTCAGGCCCCTCGGGCAGCAGCAGGCAGATCGACTCCAGGGCTCGCCCCTGCGCAGTACGCCGGATCTGGACCACCACCTGCAGGGCTGCCGCCAGCTGGGCATGCAACGCCGGACGGGGTAACCCGCCGAGCAACCCGAGCGCCTCCAACCGGGCCGGTACGTCCGACGGAGCGTTGGCGTGCAGTGTCCCGGCACCACCGTCGTGGCCCGTGTTCAGTGCCGCGAGGAGGTCGACCACCTCGGCACCGCGACACTCACCGACCACCAGGCGGTCCGGCCGCATCCGCAACGCCTGCCGGACCAGCTCACTGAGGCCGATCGTGCCCTGCCCCTCGACGTTCGCGGTACGGGCCTGCAACCCCACCACGTGCGGATGCAACGGCCGCAGCTCCGCGGCGTCCTCGACCAGCACGATCCGCTCGGTGCTCGGCACCAGGCCGAGCAGCGTGTTCAGCAGGGTCGTCTTGCCGGACCCGGTTCCACCGATCACCAGGTAGGCGAGCCGGGCCGCGACGACGGCGGCGAGCACCGCGGCAGCCGGACGAGGAACAGCTCCCTGAGCGACAAGCTCATCCAGGTTGAACGGCCGTTGCCGGAAGGTGCGCAGCGACAGGTAGGGGCCGTCGGTGGCCACCGGCGGCAGTACGGCGTGCAGCCGGGTGCCATCAGCCAGCCGCGCGTCGGCGCAGGGCGAGCCGTCGTCGAGGCGGCGACCGGCACCGGCGGTGAGGCGCTGGGCGAGCCGACGGACGTCGTCCACGGTGCCCACCGGCACCGGAACCTGATGCAGCCCCTGCCCTCGGTCGACCCACACCCGAACGCCGTTGACCAGCACGTCGGTGACCTCAGGGTCGGCCAGCAGCGGGGCCAGCGGGCCCGCACCCACCAGGTCGTCGCGCACCTGGTCGGCCATCCGCAGCAGCGCGGTGTCACCGAGGACGGCAGTGTCGGCCTCGGCGCGTACCGCCGAGACGATCGTGGCCGGGGTGACCGGCGTCGCGGCTGCGGCGATTCGCTGCCGGACCCGGGCCGCCAACGGTTGCCCGGTCATGCCGCACCCGCAACCGTTCGGCCGGTCAGGTCGGCGACGATCCGCTGGCAGAGTTCCGCGAGCGGGCCGCGTCCGTCAGCCGCCGGGGCCTCGCCCCGCTCAAGCCCGCGGCACAGTCCCGGCTCCGGACGGAGCGTCCCGGCCAGTGGCAGCCCGAGTGCCCGAGCCACCTCCGCTGCACGAAGTCGCCCGGGAGCAGGCCCACGGACGATGACCGACAGGTCCTGACAGTTCGGCGCGGCCACCGCCACCACCCGCGCCGCGGCGGCCGTCGCCCGAAGCTCGGCCGGCACCACCACGAACACCCGATCGGCCGCCTGCATGGCGGTGACGGCCGCATCATCGAACTGTCGGGGCAGGTCGACGACGACGAAATCCCGACCACGCCGAGCAGCAGTCAGGGTGGAGGCCATCGCCTCGGCCGGCACGGCCACCGGATCACCCCGGTCCCAGGAGAGGACCACCAGGTCACCTCGGCTCGGCAGCGCCCGCACCAGTGCCGGTGGATCGACCCGCCCGTCGGCGCCCGACAGCGCCGGCCACCGCAGCCCTTCCAACTGCTCCCAGCCGAGCACCAGATCGAGGCCGCCGCCGAGTGGATCGGCATCGAGCAGCAGGGTCCGCAGCCGCCCCCGGGCGGCGGTAACCGCGAGCCCGGCCGCCAGGATGCTTGCTCCACCTCCGCCGCGCCCACCCACCACGGCGACGACCCGGGCTTGAGCAGTGCCGTCGGTGCCGCATTCGGCGAACCGGTCGACAAGCCACGGCTCGGCCGCCGGCAGCACGGCCACATGCTCCGCGCCGAGCAGGTCGGCGACCTGCCACCCGGGATCAAGGTCCTCGGCCCGACCGACGAGCACCAGCCGGGAGCGTCGGGGCAGCCGCGCCCGCAGGCAGGGCTGCGCCTGGTCGGCACCGACAAGCACCAGCGGGGCCGGCTGCCATCGGGTACGGGCGGCTGCCGGATCGGCGGCGACCTCCACCTCGACGTCACCCGCGGCAGCGAGCCGGAGCAGGTCGTCGAGCAGGTCACCGTCGGCGGTGACCACCAGTGGTGGTCGCCGGTGCGGTGGAACGGAGGTACGGGACGGCATCGCGGCCTCCAACGGTCGGCGCGGGTTCGCTGGGCCGAACCTTGCCTCCCGTGGTGCGACGAACGCCGCCCCGAACGCCTGCCCTGTGGACAACAAACGCTTCTGTGGACAACGCCCGCAACGCTCGTTGATCTGCTATGCGTACGCGGATGCTCACAGACCGTCCACTTCGGTCATACCCCCGTGACGGGAGTGATGCCCACCACGCATAATCGACTTCCTCTGTCGTCGGCGAGACGGCAAACCCTCGCCGGATCGGGGTCATGACTCAGCCGCCAGATCACGACCACGCAAGCAGGCAACCGCGTCTTCGGATCGGCCCGTGGCTGCCCGACCCCGACTCGGACACCATGCCGCTGACGCGCCTCGCCATCTCGGCGACACCGGTCAGGCCCGCACTGTCGACGTACCCGGACCTCCCCGGCCACCAGGCATCACCATCCGAGCCGATGGTCGTACCGATCGATTCGACACCGCACCCCACCGAACGCCGCTCCCACCGGCTCATCCTGGCGGGTGTGGGTACCGCCGTGCTCGGCCTCCTGCTGACCGCACTCTGGCCGACCACCCCGCCGTCCCCGGTCGCCGAACCGCCGACTCCGTCCGGCCGGTTCGGCTGGCCCCATGCCCCCGACCTGCCGTTGCCACCCTCCGGCACCCTGACACCCTCCGCCCCGCAGGCCTCGTCGTCCGTGGGCGGCGTTTCCTCCACCCGCCCGGTCGCACCCAGCCAGGTGTCGTCACCCACCCGATCGCCGTCGACGGTGGCGACCAGAACCAGCCCGACCGCCACCCGCACCGACAGCCCAACCGCACCCGGTGCGTCACCAAGCCGGACGGTACGACCGACCCCGAGCCCTCGACCCGCCGAACCGCGAGAACTGACGCCGTTGCCACCCTGGCGGGAGCGGAATCTGCGCTCGGTGAGCGGTGGCCGGGAGACCAGCATCGAGTTCGTCAACCACAGGTCACGGTCGGTGATCGTGTACTGGCTGGACCACCAGGGCCACAGACAGCAGTACGCGGTACTTGAGCCGTCCGAGTCGTACCAGCAGCACACCTACGTCGGGCATCCGTGGGTGGTGACCGACCGCCGAGGCAGGTCACTGGTCTGCTTCGAGCCCACCGCCGCCCCCGCCCGCGCCGTGATCCGCTGACCGGGAAGCCCCTCCCACGGGAAACCCGGCATGTCAGGATGACCACGGGGATAGCCGATCGTCCAACTGCCCGGTCCTTCATGATCGTCGCGATCGCGACGACACCAGCGTCGACCTGAGCCACCTCGTCGACGCGTAAATCGCTGTGAGAAGGCGATGGCAGCCTCCTACCGTCGCACCATGGGGCGTCGTCAGGATCGAATTCGACGTGAAATCGGGTCGTTCATGAAGGCGTACGGACGTGTGGCGGCCAGCAACGGCAGCGACCCCAACGACCGTCGCTACAGCCGCAAACTCGAAGCCGAGATCAAGCGGATGAGACCGGAGGATCTCGATCGCCTGCTACGCGACGAAGACGGTGACGACGACACCGATGACGCCTGACCGCCGCTGTCTCCTGGCCCGCCGCGCCGACCGATGCCGGACCGAGCGGGAGCGGTAGGGCTGGGTCGAGGGCGCCGGTGACCAGAACCTGTCGGGGACGGTGCGAGACCTGCGTGGCAGCGCTTACCTGCCAAAGGGACGACCCCCGTCGGGGGGAGACGGGGGTCGTCGGAGGTTCGGCTCCGGGGGGGTCGAGCCGAACCTGCTCAGCGGTCACGGGGGGGGTGCAACCGCCGAGAGTCTGCCGGTCGTTCGCGATATGAATACTCGCCTTGTGGACAAGTCTGCCTGAGTGAACCTGTGTACGTCGAGTGGTGTAGCCTCCACTCCCCGCGAAAACCTGTTCGCAGAGTGTGACCGCGATCACTGTCTGCAAGCGTGGTGGGGGCTGTCCCGCAGGTCCGAGGGGCGTTCGGCCCCCGGGCACCCGCCGACCATAGACCATCGGGCTAGACTTTCGCGCCGTGGGCCGAAGTGCCGCTTTCTTCGATCTCGACAAGACCGTCATTGCCAAGTCGAGCGCCTTGGCGTTCGGTCGGCCGTTCTACCGGGATGGCCTGATCACTCGACGCGATGTCGTCAAGTCGGCGTACGCGCAGCTGATGTTCCGGCTGGGCGGCACCGACGAGCAGACCATGGCCCGCACCCGCGACTACCTTGCCACGCTCTGTAAGGGCTGGCAGGTGGAGCAGGTCCGTCAGATCGTCGCCGAGACGCTGCACGAGCTGATCAACCCTTATGTGTACGCCGAGGCTGCCGCCCTGATCGAGGAGCACCAGGCAGCCGGCCGGGACGTCGTGCTGGTCTCGGCTTCCGGCGAGGAGATGGTGCGCCCGATCGGGGTGCTGCTCGGGGTCACCGACGTGATCGCCACCCGGATGGCGGTGGTGGACGGGCGGTACAGCGGCGAGGTCGAGTTCTATGCGGCCGGGCCCAGCAAGGTGGAGGCGGTCCGCGAGCTGGCCGCCGAGCGCGGGTACGACCTGGACGACTCGTACGCCTACTCCGACTCGTACAGTGATCGGCCGTTGTTGGAGTGTGTGGGCCACCCGACCGTGGTCAATCCGGATCGGCAGTTGCGCAGGCTGGCCGTCGAGAACGCCTGGCCGGTGCTGGAGTTCCGGCACCCGATTCCGCTGGGTCGCCGGCTGCGGGAGCGGCCGGCGGTGCCGGTCGCCGCTGCCGCGATCGGGGTCGGTGTCGGGGTGGCGATCGGTATCGCCTGGTACGGCCGCCACCGGCGCACCCGCGCCTCGACCACCCCGGCCTGACCCCGTCGCCGATCCGCGCCAACAGCCCGGTCCACGACGCCAGTCCGGCTCACGCCGCCAGTCCGGCACACGCCAGCATTCAGGTCCACGCCAACAGCCCGCGCCGCCAGTCCGGCCCGCCGCACCGGGCCCGCTACCGGGTTCAGCTCGCGGCCAGGACCTCGTCGCCGATCTCGGTCAACTGGTCGGCGCCCATCTCGACGGCGGCCATGTAGTGCCGCAGCCAGGACCGTAGCCCGTCGGGGGTGCCGGTGGCGAAGGCACCGGCACCCCCGACGTACTCCGGTTCGCGCTCGCGGTGGCCGACGTCGATCGCGAGCAGGCCGCGCGGGTCGAATCCGCTGGAGAGCAGCACCAGGCGGGCGGCACCGCGGGCCACCACGCCGGACGGGCCGGCGAACGGACGCAGGTTGAGCAGTTCCCCGTGTACGACGGCGGCCAGCACCAGTGGTGGGACCTTCGTGCCGCCGGCGACGAGCCCGACCAGGGCGTCCAGCCGGGCGGAGACCACCGGGTCCTCGACGGGGCGGCCAAGTTCGGCCGCGCCGACCACGTCCCTGCTGGCGAGCACGTGCAGCTTCGCCAGCACCTGCCGGGGTGCTCTGGGCCAGCGGTCGCTGAGCCCGGGAAGTGCCCCGGCGACCCGCAGCGCGCCCTGCAACACCGGGTCTGTCACCGTGCCGGCCCGGACCGCCTCGCGCTCGTGGACCCGGCCCTCCAGGGCGGCGCTGGCGACCGCAGATCGCAGGCTCACTTCGGCGGCCACCTGACCGCCGTGCCGGCGCAGCGCCCGGTGGCCGAGCGCGGTGTCGAAGCGGATCCGGGCCTGCTCGACGGCGTCGGCGACGTCGGCGAGCGCGAGCAGCGGTGCGAGCGGGTCGGTCGTCACCTCGTCACGCTATCGAGCCCGCTGGTCGGCCCGTGCCCCAGTCACCGGCAACGCGACGGGCACCACCCGCTTGCCGCGCCGGGACCGACCGCGCGGCGTGGACCGACCGACACCGCGCGGCGTGGACCGACCGACACCGCGCGGCGTGGACCGACCGACGCCGGGCGGTTGTCTGCGGTAGCCGCCGCCGGGAGGACCAGCGGCGTTCATCGAGAGCGTTGTGCACCTCGGCGCGCGAGAGGGTCCACTGGGCGACGCAGGCGGGTGGGTTCCGTCGCCATGGTCGGCAGCCCCGGCTAACCTGCCCCGAAGAGGCGCAGGTCACCCCGACGACGAGGAGCACCGCATGAGCGAGCGGCAGCGAGTGGATCATCGATACAGCGCGCTGGTGCCTCATGACAGCACGGAGCGAAGCGGAGTGCTGGCATGAGCGAGGCGTTGGCCAATCTGCTGAACGAGACGCGCCAGTTCCCGCCGCCGGCGGAACTCGCCGCCAGTGCCAACGTCACCGCTGAGGCGTACACCGAGGCCGAGGCCGACCGGCTGGCCTTCTGGGAGCGCCAGGCGGGGCGGCTGGCCTGGGCGAGGCAGTGGGACCAGGTGCTGGACTGGTCGAATCCGCCGTTCGCCAAGTGGTTCGTCGGCGGGCAGCTGAACGTGGCGTACAACTGTCTCGACCGGCATGTCGAGGCCGGTCGGGGCGACAAGGTGGCCATCCACTGGGAGGGCGAGCCGGGCGACACCCGCACCATCACCTACGCCGACCTGCACCGGATGACCTGCCAGGCGGCGAACGCGCTCACCGACCTCGGGGTGGTCGCCGGTGACCGGGTGGCGATCTACATGCCGATGGTCCCGGAGGCGGCGGTCGCGATGCTCGCCTGCGCCCGGATCGGTGCCACGCACAGCGTGGTGTTCGGCGGGTTCTCCGCCGAGTCGCTTACCAACCGGATCCAGGACGCCTCTGCCAAGGTCGTCATCACCGCCGACGGCGGCTACCGGCGGGGCAAGCCGTCCGCGCTCAAGCCGACAGTCGACGAGGCGGTGGCGAACTGCCCGTCGGTGGAGCACGTGCTTGTGGTCCGCCGGACCGGCGAGTCGGTCGACTGGTCGCAGCGGGATCACTGGTGGCACGAGACGGTGGAGCAGGCGTCGACCGAGCACACCGCCGAGGCGTTCGACGCCGAGCACCCGCTGTTCATCCTCTACACCAGCGGCACGACGGCCCGCCCGAAGGGCATCCTGCACACCACCGGTGGCTACCTGACCCAGACGTCGTACACCTCGCATGCGGTTTTTGATCTGAAGCCGGAGACCGACGTCTACTGGTGTACCGCGGACATCGGCTGGGTGACCGGCCACTCCTACATCGTGTACGGTCCGCTCTCCAACGGCGCGACCCAGGTGATGTACGAGGGCACCCCGGACACCCCGCACAAGGGCCGGTTCTGGGAGATCGTCGACCGGTACGGGGTGACCATCCTCTACACCGCGCCGACGCTGATCCGCACCATGATGAAGTGGGGCGACGACATCCCCGCCGAGTACAACCTCTCCACGCTCCGGCTGCTCGGCAGCGTCGGTGAGCCGATCAACCCCGAGGCGTGGATGTGGTACCGCCAGCACGTCGGGCGGGGCGAGCTGCCGATCGTGGACACCTGGTGGCAGACCGAGACCGGCAGCATCATGATCTCGCCGCTGCCGGGGGTGACCGCCGCCAAGCCAGGTTCGGCGATGACCCCGCTGCCCGGCATCAGCGCAGACGTGGTCGACGACCAGGGCCAGTCGGTGCCCAACGGTGGCGGCGGCTACCTGGTGCTGCGGGAGCCGTGGCCGTCGATGCTGCGCACCATCTGGGGTGACGACAACCGGTTCATCGAGACGTACTGGTCCCGGTTCGGTGCGGGCGCGAGCGGCACCGGCGGCGACGAGTGGATCTACTTTGCCGGTGACGGGGCGAAGAAGGACGACGACGGGCACGTCTGGCTGCTCGGTCGGGTGGACGACGTGATGCTCGTGTCCGGGCACAACATCTCCACCACGGAGGTCGAGTCGGCGCTCGTCTCGCACCCGTCGGTGGCCGAGGCGGCGGTGGTGGGTGCCACCGATCCGACCACCGGTCAGGCGATCGTCGCGTTCGCCATTCCGCGCAGCAGCACCGACATCTCCGGTGAGGCAGGTGAGCAGCTCATCGCCGATCTGCGTAACCACGTGGCGAAGACGCTGGGGCCGATCGCCAAGCCCCGGCAGATCATGCTGGTGCCGGAGTTGCCGAAGACCCGGTCGGGCAAGATCATGCGTCGGCTGCTGCGGGACGTGGCGGAGAACCGGTCGCTCGGTGACGTGACCACGTTGCAGGACTCCTCGGTGATGGAGTTGATCGCCTCCGGCATGGGTGGCGGCAAGTCGGACGAGGACTGACCGGCAGGCGTACCTCTCGACGGGTGGTGGTCCGGCGCGGACCGCCACCCGTCGTCGTCTGTCCGGACCTGCGGGGATGGCGGGTGGCGGCCGGCACGGGTTGTGACAGTGAAGGGACCTGTAGGCAATTCACTGCCATAAAATCGATGACTACCCCTTCCCAGGGGCCCCACTAGTGCCTAAGTTCACCAGTGGCCCCATATCCGTAGGGGCCGATCTCACCGGCTTGCAACCCCCGATGGGCCGGTTCCCTCAATCCGGAGGTACCACGTGCGGAAAGTCGCAGTGGGTCTGCTCGGGCTTTCGATGACGGCGACAGGGCTGACGGTCGGAGCTTCGGCCGCCGCCGCGCCGATCGCGGAGCCGCCGACGGCCGCGCCGTCGATCGCCGAGCCCGCCCACGCCGAACATGACCTGCCGAACCCGCTGGAAGAGAAGCGTCGCGCACTGCGTCAGGAAGGCCTGAGCGAGGTGCTCTCGGGCCGGGTCAAGACGGAGCGGATCAACGGCAGCACGGTGGCCAAGGTCGGCGACCGGGCCGTCCGTGGTGGCAAGGCCGGCCGTAACGCCAAGACCCCCAAGGGCGGCAAGGGTCCGACCGAGAAGCAGTACGTCGAGCTCTCCCGGGAGAAGACCGACCAGATCTTCGTCATCCTGGCCGAGTTCGGCAACGAGCGGCACCCGGACTACCCCGACCAGGACACCGACCCCGACGTTCCGGGGCCCGCCCGGTTCGACGGGCCGATGCACAACGAGATCCCGCAGCCGGACCGGCGGGTCGACAACTCGACCGTCTGGCAGCCGGACTACGACGCCGATCACTTCAGGAAGCTCTACTTCGGCACCGCCCCGGGCGACGAGTCCGTGAAGCAGTACTACGAGGCGCAGTCCTCGGGTCGCTACAGCGTCGACGGCGTGGTCAGCAACTGGGTCAAGGTCAACTACAACCAGGCCCGGTACGGCCGCTCCAACGGCTACCCGTGCGACTCGATCGTCTGCTCCAACGTCTGGGCGCTGGTGCGCGACGCCGCCAACCAGTGGGTGGCCGACCAGAAGGCCGCCGGCCGCACCGACGCGCAGATCGCCGCCGACGTCCGGGCGATGGACCAGTGGGACCGTTACGACCACGACGGTGACGGCGACTTCAACGAGCCCGACGGCTACATCGACCACTTCCAGATCGTGCACGCCGGCGGCGACATGGCCGACGGTGACCCGATCTACGGCGAGGACGCCATCTGGAGCCACCGCTGGTACGCGTACGCCTCCGACCAGGGACGTACCGGCCCGCCGAACTTCCCGGCCGGCGGCACCCAGATCGGCGACACCGGCATCTGGATCGGCGACTACACGATCCAGCCGGAGAACGGCGGTCGCAGCGTCTTCTACCACGAGTACGCCCACGACCTCGGCCTGCCGGACGACTACAACGTCATCAGCGGCGGCGACAACAACAACGAGCACTGGACGTTGATGGCGCAGAGCCGACTCGGTGCCAAGAACGACGGCGGCATCGGTGAGCGCGGCGGTGACCTGGGTGCCTGGAACAAGCTCCAGCTCGGCTGGCTCGACTACGAGGTGATCGTCGCCGGTCAGAAGCGCACCCTGGTGCTCGGCCCGCAGGAATACAACACCAAGGAGGCCCAGGCCGCCGTGGTGGTGTTGCCCGAGCGGGAGTACACCTTCGACAACGGTGCGCCGTTCGAGGGCAGCAAGCAGTTCTTCTCCGGCAACGCGGACGACCTGAACAGCACCATGACCAGGACGTTCGACCTGACCGGAAAGTCGTCGGCGACGCTGTCGATGAAGGGCCGCTACAGCATTGAGGCGGAGTACGACTACCTGTTCTTCGAGACCTCGATCGACGGTGGACAGACCTGGACGCCGCAGCCCGGCACCGCAGGCGGCCAGCCGCTCAAGGAGATCTCCCCCGGACGCTTCGCGCTGGACGGCAGCTCCGACGACGAGTGGGTGGACGTCACGATTCCGCTGGACGGGGTCGTCGGCAACCAGGTCGGCTTCCGGCTGCGGTACCAGACCGACGGTGCGGTCTCCGAGGGCGGTTTCTTCGGCGACGCGGTCACGCTGACCGCCGACGGCGCCACCGTCTTCACCGACGGTGCCGAGGACGGCGGGGCCGGTTGGACGCTGGCCGGTGGTTTCGAGGTGGTCGAGGAGAGCTACACCCGCAAGTTCGCGAACTACTACATCGCGGGCACGCGGCAGTACATCTCGTACGACAAGTACCTCAAGACCGGCCCGTACTTCTTCGGGTACGCCAACACCAAGCCGGACTACGTGGACCACTACGCGTACCAGGAGGGTCTGCTGATCTCGTACTGGAACACCCGGTGGGCGGACAACGACACGTTCGCGCACCCGGGTGAGGGCCGGAACCTGATCATCGACTCCCGGCCCCGGCCGATCTACAACCTGACCGGCCAGCCGTGGCGGGCCCGGATCCAGGTCTACGACGCGCCGTTCAGCCTGAAGAAGGCGGACTCGTTCACGCTGCACCTCAACAGCCAGCCGCAGTACATCCGCGGCCAGGCGGCGCAGCCCCTGTTCGACGACACCAAGCAGTACTGGTTCCCCGAGTTGCCGAACCACGGTGTGAAGCTCCCGGCCACCGGCACCAAGATCCAGGTGCTGGAGCAGAAGGGCCTCAACACCAAGGTCCGCTTCTCCTGAACCACCGACGCGACACCGGTGATGCCCCGGGCAGGTGACCTGCCCGGGGCATCGCCCTGTCCCAGCTCTCCCCGGCCCACCTCACATCGCCGACGCCGCCGGACGGGGCGACCGGCGGCGGGGTCATAGGCTGTCGTCATGACCGAGCAGCGCGGCGATGCCGTCGACGAGTCCTGCGTCCTCACCGAGGGGCCGTGGACGCACCGGTTCGTCGGCGCGAACGGCAGCCGGTTCCACGTCGTGGAGGCGGGCACCGGGCCGATGGTGCTCTTCCTGCACGGCTTCCCCGAGCACTGGTGGGCCTGGCACCGGATGCTCCCCGAAATCGCCGACGCCGGTTTCCGCGCGGTCGCCGTCGACCTGCGCGGCTACGGCGCCAGCGACAAACCACCCCGGGGGTACGACGGATACACCCTCGCCGCCGACGTCGCCGGGATGATCCGGGCGCTTGGTGAACGCTCGGCGACAGTGGTCGGCACCGGTGCCGGCGGCATGGTGGCCTGGACCGTGGCGTCGTTCCATCCCACGCTTGTACGTCGGCTGGTGGTGCTCGGTGCGCCACACCCGCTGCGGCTACGGGCGGCCATCTTCGCCGACCCTCGTGGGCAGTTCGCCGCCTCCACCCCCACGCTGAAGTTCCAGCTGCCCCGCTACGAGCATGTCCTCACCCGCGACGAGGGCCGGGCGGTGGAGGAGATCCTGCGCCGCTGGGGTGGGCCCCGCTGGGTCGCCGGCCCGGAATTCGCCGACTACGCGCGGCGCTACCGGCAGGCCATGCGGATCCCGCAGGCGGCGTTCTGCGCGCTGGAGGGCTATCGCTGGGCGTTCCGGTCGGTGCTGCGGCTGCACGGCTACCGGTTCGTCAAGCTGATGCAACGACCGCTTGTCGCACCGACCCTGCATCTGCACGGCGCTCTGGACGTGGCCTCGTTGCCGCGTACCGCCCAGGGTTCGGGCCGTTACGTCAGCGGGCCGTACGAGTGGCGACTGCTGGACCAGGTCGGCCACTTCCCGCACCTGGAGGCCACGGAGCTGGTGCTCGGCGAGATCCTACGCTGGGCGAAGTCGTGATCAGACCCGCTGCTCACGCAGGTCGGTGACCTCTCCGACGGGCGCCCATCCCTGATAGACGCCGAAGTCGAAGGCCTCCAGCCGCATCGCCTGCGCCACCGGCCAACGCCCACCCGTGTACTCGACCCGCAACCATCCGTCGTGCTCACCGAGCACGATGAACGGCTGCCCCTTCCAGGTGCACGTCGTACGCACGTAGGCCAGTTCCTCGACCTCGGCGGCCGGCACCACCCGGACGTACCGGCCGGGCCGCACCTCGACGAAGCCGTCACCCGGCTCCGCCTGGTACAGCCGCACGTCGCCGCCGTCCGGGCTGGCCTGGTACTCCCGGCCGTGCCAGCGGGCCACGTAACCGTCGCGGGTCACTGCTCACCGACCTCACGCCAGCCGAGCGTGTCGGCGTCGAAGACGGCGACCAGCCGCTCGGTGCCGTCCGCACCGAGGCGGAGCAGCTGTGCGCCGTGTGGCAGCCGGACGCTGTCCACCTTGAACTCGGCCAGCACCTCACTGCTCTCCCCGGGCGCGAAGCCGTTGCCCCGGAACGGGGCGCGTTCGATGACCCAGCCTTCCATCGCCCGCATCGCGGCTTCGCTCTGCCCACCGTAGGGAATGCGGTAGAGACTCGGCCGGTACGCCGGCCACCGCAACACGTAGATCTCCTCGGCGTCCGGCGCGAACGGCGACTCCGGATGGCTGAGCCCGAGCGCGCGGTAGAGCTGTGCCGGCGTGGTGAGGTGGGCCAGTTCGGTGGCCCGGTGCACGAAGCCGGAGACCCGGTCGTAGCCGCGTTCCAGGTAGTAGCCCAGTTGACTGGGCGCGATCGCCTTCTGCATCACGATCGGACGGGTCGGGTCGGCCGCGGACGTCGTCTTCTGTGGACTGCTTGTCGACGTGGGCTTGTCGACGCTCGGTTCCGGCTCGTTCTCGTCACCGAGTCCCAGCTCCGCTGCCCAGTTGGCCAGCCCGACGATCTGCTCGCCGGGCAGCTTCGCGCCGACCGGGGTGCCCGGGTTGACCGCGAACGACCACGACAGGTCGGGCCAGGAGCGGATCAGCTGGACGAAGCGGACCTTGATCGTCTTGGCTGTCGGGTCGGCATGGTCGGCGAGTCGCTGCGACGAGGTGTAGACCACCACGAACGTCTGATCGTCCAGGTCCACCGTCGGCCAGACGTACCCCGGATCACCGGGCCGGCTGCCGGGGGCCGAGTCGACGGCGACCGGCATGAGGACCCACGCCAGCAGCAGCGTCGACAGAAACGTGTCGGTGTTCGCGGTCCCGGCGGCGGCGAGCAGGTTCTCCTCCACCTCGTTGGCCGGCTCGAACCCGGCCGCCGTCGGTGCGATGGGCTCGGGGGCGGTGGGCTCCGGGGCGGAATCGACAGGTGACGACGACACCGGCGCATCGGGGGTGGCCATCCGCTGCGTCGTCGCCGCAGCGTCCTCGAAGCCCGGGGCGACGGCGCTCGGTCCGTCGGCGTCCGTACGCGACGGTGAAGGGTCGAACAGCGAGGACCCGGTCGCCGGCGGCTGCACCGTCTCGGAGTGGGTCGACTCCGACGCAGGCGTGGGAACCGGGGCGGTCACCTCGTCCGCCACCGTCGGAACCGCCGCAGTCTGCTCCGCCTGCGCCGGGAACAGCGTGGTCTGCTCAGCTTGCGCCGGGAACACCGTCGTCGGGTCCGCCTGCTCCGGAGACAGCGACACCGTCCGCTCGGCCTGCGCCGGGAACACCGTCGTCGGCTCAGACTGATCCGGAGACAGCGACACCGTCTGCTCCGACTGCGCCGGGAACAGCGTCGTCGTCGGCTCAGCCTGCGGCGGGAAGATCTGTGTTGTCGGCTCGGTGTCGGCGGGAGGAGCCGCAGGCGTACCGGTCGCCGTGGTTCCGGCTGCCGAGGCGTAGGTCGGCGCGTCCCGGTCGACGTCGGGCTCCGGCGGCGTCGTCAGGTCGCGGGCCTCGATGATGGTGCCCTCGATGACGATCGGCGTGAACCCGCGCCGCGGTGCCGGCGGACTGGAAACCGGTTCCGCCGGCGACGGGGACGTCCCCTCGTCGTGTTCCGTCGACTGCCGGCGCGGCAGGGGCTGGGTGGCCTCCGCGGCGGTCGGGGCACCCTGCGTCGAGCCGGTCAGGTCGGCCGGCGCGTTGAACCGCAGACGCTGGGTCGGATCCTGCGACAGGCCGGCGGACGGCCGCAGGGGCTGCGTCGCCGCACCGTTCGACTCGGGCCGGGGCACGCTGCCGGCCTGGGCGTCCTGGCTGAAGTCGAAGGCTCGGGTGTTGCCGTCGGTCGCCGGCTCGGGGGCCGCGCCCCGGCGGGGGAACGGCTGCCCGCTCCGGGCGAATCGGGAAGGCGGGGTGGCTCGCTCGCTTCGGGACGCCGCTCGGTTGGACGCCGGTTCGAAGAAGGACCGCCGGGTCGTCTGGTCGGTGCCGGCGTCGGCGGGCTGCCCGTTCGTCGAAGCAGCGGGCGGTTCCGCGACGACCGGCCGGTTGTGGCCCGGACGACCGGACGCCTCCCCGCGCGCCGGCATGGGCTGGCGTGGCGGCAAGGTGCCCTGAGCATCCGGCCGCGCGCCGGCCGCCAGATCCGTACGCGTGCCACCGATCAGGCCCGAACGCTCGGCACCCAGGGAGCGTGGCTGGTTGCCGGCGGGCCCGGGCCATTGTTCTGCGCCGGGCGGCCCGACGTGACCGCTGCCCGGATAGCCCGCTGCCTGGCCGCCGGACGGTTGGCCGGTTGCCCCGGGTCCCGTGCCCGGTGCGGCGACGGGAACCTCCGGGAGTTGGAACGGTGTGGGGACGACCCGGGAGGGCATCGGTGGGCGGGGCGGAGCCGGGGGTGGTAGGGGGACGGTCGCGGGCGGAGTCACCGCACCCGGGTCGGATTCGCGCAGCCGGCTCAGCGCCTCGACCCGTTCCAACCTGGCTCGGGCACCGACGGTACGGCCGGGTAGCCGGACGTCGCCACGGGACAGTTGGGCGACGTACCAGGCGGGCAGGTAGCCCTCGATGGGCAACCCGGGATTCACGGCCAGCCACCACTCGTGGTTGGGCCAGCCGGTGGCCAACTCGGCGTAGCCGGTGCGTCGGGCGGACCCGCCGTGCTCACCCAGACACGCCCGCATCGCCTCGACGGAGGTGAACGCCAGCACGTGGGTACGGCCGCCGGTGGTCCAGGTGCCCCAGCCCACCGGCGCGGACCCGACGGCCGGCGCGGCGATCGGCAGGAGCAGCTCGATGCTGGACAGGATGCGGAAGTAAAGCTGCTGGTCATTGCTGCGTAGCGCGTCTCGCAGTGCGGCTTCCGCCTCGGTGGCCGGCTCCCAGTCGGTCACGGCCACCCCCTCCTCCCGGGCCCAGGCCATAGGTGTCGGTTACAACCTACAAGGTCACATCAAGATCACAATGACAAGGCTGGCCGGGATCCGGTCCGGTATCGCCCGACGCGCTAACATCCCGTTCCGGTGTCGACACGATACGGAGGCTGTCGATGTCCCGGTACGGTCCGCATCCCTCTTTTCCGGTTATGGCGGCCGCTCTGCTTGCCGTTTCCATGACCGCCGTACCTGCCGTGGTGACGGACCCGACAGCGGTCACGGTGGCGCTCGCGTCGGCGGTCGCGGCGGGCAGGGCGCCGAACTGCGCGACACCGCCTGCGCCGGCCCGGTCGGTGTCCGCGGTTCCCTGGCCTCAGCAGCGGTACGCGCCGGAGCAGCTGCACCCGTTGGCGACCGGAGCCGGGGTGACCGTGGCGGTGGTCGACTCAGGGGTGGACCGACG
The DNA here is from genome assembly GCF_002879555.1 of Verrucosispora sp. ts21. Lineage (NCBI taxonomy): Bacteria > Bacillati > Actinomycetota > Actinomycetes > Micromonosporales > Micromonosporaceae > Micromonospora > Verrucosispora sp. ts21. The sequence goes on from NZ_PNOZ01000022.1 coordinate 58,736, forward strand.
TCACCCACAGCTCGCCGGCCGCGTACTCGGCGGCACGGACCTGCTCGATCCCGGCGGCGACGGCACGCGGGACTGCGTCGGCCACGGCACCGGGGTGGCGAGCATCATCGCCGCCGTACCCCACGACGGCAGTGGCCTGCGCGGACTGGCACCCGCTGCCCGGATCCTGCCGGTACGGGTCAGCGAGCAGCAGGTCGTGGACGGTCAGGGCACCGGTCGCACGGTCGCCCCGGGCGACTTCGCCCGCGCCATCCGCTGGGCGGTCGACAACCACGCCGACGTGGTGAACCTCTCCGTCGTCCTGTACGCCGACCACGCAGCGGTACGCGACGCGGTCGGCTACGCGCTCGCGCGGGACGTGGTCGTGGTCGCCGCCGTGGGCAATCTGCACGGCAACGGTGATCCGCGCCCCTACCCCGCCGCGTACGAGGGGGTACTCGGCGTCGGCGCGATCGGTGCGGACGGCGTACGGGCCGACTTCTCGCAGATCGGCTCCTATGTGGATCTGGTGGCGCCCGGGTCGGACGTGCTGATGGCCGCTCCTGGGCAGGGCCATCATCGTGCCGAAGGCACCAGTTATGCCACACCGTTCGTGGCCGCCACGGCGGCCCTGCTGCGCGAGTACCACCCCGAGTTGAGCGCCGAGGAGGTGGCCGGGCGACTGGTGTCCACCGCCGACCCGGCACCCGGCAACGGGTACGGCGCGGGTGTGTTGAATCCGTATCGGGCCATCACCGAGACCACCGGCGGCCCGGCGGCCCGCACCGCCCCGGTCATCGCCCTGGCCGACGAGCGCCCCGACCCGGCGCTGGCCGCCCAGCAGAACCGGCGGGCGGACGCACGGCAACGGGCCGTCCTGCTGGCCACCGTCGGTGGGCTGATGGTGGTCGGCATCGTGCTGGTCGCCCTGATCGTGCCCCGAGGTGCCCGCCGCCGCTGGCGTCCCGCCGACCCGAGCTGACCGAAACCCCACCCGGGCCGAGGGCCGATCGTCAACCCCACCCGGGCCGAGGGACGGTCGTCCGGGCCGTGGGGTGACGCTCGGCTGGGGGACAACAGCATGCACAAGGCGACGCTGCCCGGACTCCGGGCAGCGTCGCCGTGCGGTCACCGGAACAGGCCGACGTTCTTCTTCTCGGTGTCGAGGTAGTCGGTCGCGGACTCGTCCACCGCGAGCTTGATGTCACGCAACATCGCCTGAAGGTCCTGCGAGGCGTTGCGCCACCGGGCCTGCCGCTGCTCGTACGCCTGCTGGGCCTCACCGGACCAGCTGGCCACAAGCGGTGCGGCGTCGCGTTCCAGTTGCCCCAGCTGCGAGTCGAGCGTGTTCAACGCCCGCTGGATGTCCGCGCTGGCCTGTTGCAGCGCGGCGAAGTTGACGACCAGCACACCGTGCTCCATCGGATTCCCCCTGAAGGTGGTCTAGAGCGGCAGCTGGATGCCGCCGCGGTTGGTGGCGGACACCCGGCTGGCCGCCTCGGCGTCCGACGCGTCGTAGTGCACGCCAGCGGTGCGAATCGCCCCTGCGGTCTCGCGCAACGCCCGCTGAAGGGCCGCCTGATCCTGCGACCACTGCTGTTTGACCTGCTCGAACGAGCGGCCGCCGGCTCCGCGCCAGGCCTGCTGAAGAACCTCCAGCTGAGTCAGCAGCCCGCTGAGCATCGACTGCAACGACTGGTCCGCCTGCTCGAACTTCGCCGCGGTCTGCTGCATCACCGCGGCCTGTGCCTGGGTCTGGGACACCCCGACGTCTCCTTTGTCTGCTGGCTCGTGGCTGGCCCGGCAAACGCACACCCACTGGCACCGGAGGGGCTGCGTGCCGTGGGATCGGACCACTGAAGTCTCGTCGCTGACGGTAGCGGCACCATCGCTGTTGTGCTACCCCGTCCCGTTCCCCTGTGGACAACGCGGATCCACCCAGCTCACTACGATGGGCGGCAGTCAGGTCGCGGCGGGTGACCGGCCGAGGAGGGTGCGGTGGCGATGACGGGTGTCCCGGTCGCGCCTGGGCACCCACCGCCCGGCGGATCATCCGCGTCCGAGCAGCGGGTCACGCCCGCGATCGTGTCGACCGGGCCCGGCGACCGCTGGCGAGATCTCCGTCCCCGGGCCGGACAGATCGTCGCCACCCAGGTGGCGCTGGCGGCACCCGTCGCGGCCCTGGGTCGGGGTCTGCCCACCATGCTGGCCGCCGCCGCGCTGGCCGGGGCGGTGTTGTTCCTCGCCTGGTGCCGGGTCCGCCGGCGGTGGCTGTACGAGTGGTTGAGCATCAGTCTGGGCTACGCCACCCGGCGACGCACGGTCACCCCGGACGGCGGGCCGGTGGCGCTGCTCGACCTGGTGGCTCCGGACACCGTTCGCCATCCGGTCGAACTGGCCGGATCATCGGCCGTGTTGCTGGACGACCCCGGCGGTGTGGTGGCGCTGCTGGAGTTCGGCGACCGGGCCGACCTGCTCGGTGACGGCGGGCAGCAGCTGCCCTCGCCCGCCTCGCTGCTGCCGGCCGACCCGGGCGATGGTCCGCCGGTACGCGTCCAGCTCGTGCTGTCCGCGGTGCCGGTGACGGGGGCCGGTGGCGGTCCGGCCGCCACCTCGTACCGCCAGCTGACCCAGGGCCGGGTGGCAGGGCGGGAACGGGTGGTGCTGGCCGTCCGGGTGGCGCGGGCCGAAGGCTGGTCGGAGCAGGCGTTACGAAACACCCTCGCCAGCACCGTACGCCGGATCGTCCGACGCGCCCGACCGCTGTCGATACGGCCGCTGGGTGAACCGGCGGCGCTGCGTGTCTTCGCCGAGCTCGCCCATTACGACGGGCGGCCCGTCCGGGAGTCCTGGCAGGCCGTGCGGTCCGGTGGGCTGCTGCAGACCACCTTCCGGCTCCGCCGGTGGCCCGCCCCGGAGGCCGCACGCCACCTGGTGTCGCGGCTGTTGCAGCTGCCGGCGACCGCGGTGACGGTGTCGCTGCACGCCGAGGCCGGTGCGACGGCGACCACCGGCCTGACCGTACGGATCGGTGCGTCGACGCCCGCCGAGTTGTCCGCTGCCGCCAGGGCGCTGCGCGCGCTGGTGACGGCGGCCGGTGGCCTGGTGCAGCGACTCGACGGGGCGCACCTGCCGGGCTTCGCCGACACCCTGCCGCTGGCCCCACCTGTCCCGGTCGCGACCGGCGAGGGCGCAGGGCTGGAGTTGCCGTACGGCTCAGCCGGCCTGGTGGTGGGCACGAACCGGCACGGCAGCCCGGTCACCGTCCGACTGTTCCGGCCGGAGAGCACCCGCGTGATGATCGTCGGCGGGGTGCGGGCAGCCCAACTGGTGACCATGCGGGCGATGGCGCTGGGCAGCCGCGTCGTCGTCCAGACCACCCGCCCACAGCTCTGGCAGCCGTTCGTACGCGGTGTCGGCACGCCGGGCGAGCCGATTCCGCTGCTCCCGCCCGGCCGGCAGATCGAGACCGGTCCGGGCACGCCGCTGTCCCCGGTGCTTGTGGTTCTGGACGCGCCGCCCCCCACCGGCGGTCCCCGGCCGGGTGCTGCCTGGCAGACAACCCTGCTGGTTCGGGACGAGTTGACCCCCGCCGACGCGGACGCGCTCGGCCGATCCGATCTGGCGGTGCTCCAGCCGTTGAGTCGTACGGAGGCGGGGATCGCCGGTGCCGCGCTGGGGCTCGGTGACTCCGCCGACTGGCTGACCCGGATCCGGCACGACATGGTGGCCGTGGTGAACCGTCGTGCCCTGCGCTGGGCGGTGCTCGCCGGCACGGCGTTGGAGGCGCAAGTGGTCGGTCGCCCGTCCCGAGACTCGACACCTGAGCGGGTACCGCCCATAGCCCGGCCGTGACACCATGCCCGCCATGGGTTTTCTGAAAGGTCTACTGATCCGGGTCGGCGCCACGGCGGTGGCCTTCTGGCTCGCCACCCTGGTCATTCCCGGCATCTCTCTGGACACCGCGTCGGCAAGCGAAACGGTGCTGACGCTGGTCCTCGTGGCGGTCATCTTCGGCGTGGTGAACGGAGTCCTCCAGCCGATCATCAAGACCGTGGGCTGCGGCTTCTACCTGCTGACTCTCGGCCTGATCGCGCTTGTGGTCAACGGTCTGCTCTTCCTGCTGACCGGCTGGATCGCCGACCAGGTCGGGCTGCCCTTCGAGGTGGACGGTTTCTGGCCGGCCGCCGTCCTGGGTGCGCTCTTCGTCGGCGTCGTCACCTGGATCCTCGGCGCCGTCCTCGACCGCGACTGACCCCCGACCCACACCGGCCACCCACGCCGAACCGACCAGCCGGGCAGGTACCGCTCACCGGACGAGCGGTACCTGCCCGGCTGGGCAGACCAGATTGCGGTATCCGGCTACCGGACTGCACCGCGGTACGGACTACCGTCGCAAGGGTGTTCACCCTGACCCGCGACGACGGCTACACGATCAGCACCGATCCGGACCGGCTGGACCTGGACCGGGTGCACCACTGGCTCAGCACGGACGCCTACTGGGCGATCGGGCGGGACCAGGAGACGGTGACCCGGGCGTTCGCCGGCTCGATCGGGTACGGCGTCTACCGGCCGGTCGACGACCGCCAGGTCGCCGTGGCCCGGGTGATCACTGATCGGACCACCTTCGGCTACCTGTGCGACGTGTACGTCGACCGGACCGAGCGAGGTCACGGCCTGGGCAGTTGGCTGGCGGGCGCGGTCCGCGACCATCTCGCCACCCTGGGCGTACGCCGGATGCTGCTGGCCACCCTCGACGCGCACGGGCTCTATCAGAAGCTCGGCTTCACCACTGTCGACGGCGAGCGCTGGATGGAGTTGGATCGTCGTCACGACTCGGCAGTGAGCCCGCTCACCGGCAAGGATCAGTCGGCCGGTTAGGCCCTTACCGTAAAGCCGTGACGCCGCTCCGCCTCGGATATCTCTACGGGTTCGCCGCCTACTTGATGTGGGGGTTCTTTCCCCTCTACTTCAAGCTGCTGCGTCCGGCCGGCCCGCTGGAGATCCTCGCCCACCGGGTGATCTGGTCCGTGGCGTTCGTCGCACTGCTGCTCGGCGCGATGCGCAACATCGGATTCCTGCGGACCCTGCTGCGCCGGCCGCGCGCCCTGGCGGGAATCGCCGCGGCAGCCGTGCTGATCGGGTTGAACTGGTTCACCTACATCTACGGGGTCAACTCCGACCGGGTGGTGGAGACCGCCCTCGGCTACTTCATCAACCCGCTGGTGGTGGTCCTGCTCGGGGTGGCGGTGCTGCGGGAACGGCTGCGTCCGGCCCAGTGGTGCGCGTTGGGCATCGGCGGACTCGCGGTGGCCGTGCTCACCGTCGACTACGGCCAACTGCCATACATCGCGCTGATCCTGGCGCTCACCTTCGGCGGGTACAGCCTGGTCAAGAAGCAGCTCGGGCTGCCGGCCGCGGAGGGCCTGTTCGTCGAGTCGGCAGTGCTGGCGTTGCCCGCGCTGGGCTACCTCGGCTGGCTCGCGGCCACCGGCGAGATCGCGTTCGGGCAGGTGTCGACGGGACACACCCTGCTGCTGGTCATCGCCGGCGCGCTGACCGCCATCCCGCTGCTGCTCTTCGCCGGGGCCGCCAACCGGCTTCCGCTGAGCTCCCTGGGCATGCTCCAGTACGTGGCCCCGATCCTCCAGCTCGGCTGCGGGGTCCTGATCTTCCACGAGCCGATGCCCCCGGCCCGGCTGGCCGGCTTCGCCCTGGTCTGGCTCGCCCTGATCGTCTTCACCGCGGACGGGCTGCGCCAGGCCCGGCGTACCCGCCGCCAGCCGCCGGTCACCGTGTCTCCGGCCGCTGTCAGCTGATCAGTGCTCAGGGCACGTCGTAGGCGAGCACGACGGTGCCGTCGGCCCGGACCAGTTCCAGCCGGACCAGTTCGGCGTTGGTGAACCGGGTCGCGCCACTGATCCGCAGATCGTCGCCGGGCGCCGCCAGCCAGGAGCCGATCTGCTCCTGCGAGCCGTCGGCGGCATGCGCCACCAGCCGGAACGCGTTCGCCTTGCCGTAACCGGACCGCTCGTCGTACCCGCAGGTCATGGTGACCTCGGTGCCCCAGTTCGTGCCGGTGAGCCCGATCTCGGCGTGCAGCGGCACGGAACCCGCCACCGGCCGCATCTGCACCATCCGCACCTGGGCCAGCGGCGCGTTCGTCTCCTGTCCGGGCAGCATGGTGGCCGTACCGAAGCCGACGACCAGGGCGAGCGCGGCAGCCGCCAGCCCGATCACCGCGTACCGCAGCCGGTTGGCCTGCCGTTCGCGGCGGCGACGTTCCCGCGCGACGCTGAGCAGCTCGGGCACCCGGGGGTTCTCCGGCGGCGGCAGGAACTGCTCCAGGCTTGTCGGATCCAACCGGCCGAGCAGGCCGGGCAGCACGGCGATCTCGGAGATGGACTGCTGGCAGGCCGGGCAGTCGACCAGATGGCGTTCGTAGGCGGCGCGGTCCGCGGGAGACAGGGCGCCCAGCACGTACGCGCCATCGTCGTACGCGAAGTCGCAGCGGCTCATCCGGTCACCCCCATCTCGGCAAGGACCAACCGTAGTGACCGCAGCGCGTAATGGGTTCGGGATTTCACCGTCCCCGGCGGAACGCCCAGCCGGGATGCCGTCTCGGAGACCGAACGCCCCTGGTAGAAGCACTCGACAAGCACGTCGCGGTGCGACGGGCTGAGCCGGTTCAGCGCCTCGGCGACCGTCCACGCCTCGACGGCACGTTCCGTCTCGTCGACGACCTCGGGCGGTTCGGGCAGCTCGTCGGTGTAGATCTCACCGACCCGGGTGGAGCGGCGTCGCCAGGCGTCGATGGCCAGGTTCCGCGCGGTGGTGAACAGCCAGGCCCGTACCGAGCCGCGTCGCGGGTCCAGCGACTCCGGGTGGCGCCAGGCCCGGAGCAGCGTCTCCTGCACCAGGTCCTCGGCGCGCTGCCGGTCGCCGTTGACCAGGCGCAACGCGTGCGCGTACAGCGCGTCGGCATGTTCGTCATGCAGGGCACGCAGCAGATCCGCGTCGTGGTCGCTGATGGTCCTCTCCTCGCTCTCGCCGGGAGCGGGCTCGGCGTTACGAGGGTTGATACGTGCGGTCACCCCCAACAGTTCAGTCCCAGTTCAAACCTGCCCTCCGTGGCGATTTTCATCGCTGGTTCAGACAGTGGCCGACCCGCGCTCACCGGGCGCACCTAGCGTCCGGCGGGTACGCGCCGGTGGGTTGCGCCGGTGCGCACCGACCCCAGGAGGCTCCCCCTCATGAGCGACCGTCCCCGGCCGCTGCCGCTACTGGGCACCACCCGCCACGGCAGCCGTGACGCCATGACCTGTCTGTACCGCTGCGCCAACGCCTGCGACCACCCCGTACCCAACACCTCCGACAACCCGTACTTCGGTGATCTCGCCACCCTGGACACCTTCGTGGTGCCCAACGGCTACGACCACGCGGTGCTGATCCGCTGGGGCGACCCGGTGGTGCCCGGTGCCCCCGCCTTCGACCTGCGCAGGCAGACCGCCGCCGCGCAGGCCAGGCAGTTCGGCTACAACAACGACTTCGTCGGCGTGCTGCCGCTGGACAAGGGCGGCAGGCGGGCGCTGCTCGTGGTCAACCACGAGTACACGAACGAGGAGCTGATGTTCCCCGGCTTCACCAGCCATGAGGCGCTCACCGTCGAGCAGGTCAAGGTGGCGATGGCGGCGCACGGCATGTCGGTGGTGGAGATCGAGCGGGTCGCCGGCACCGGTCAGTGGCGGGTGGCCGGTTCGGGCCGCCGCCCGTACAACCGGCGGGTCGACGCGTTGAGCAGCACCTTGGAGCTGACCGGCCCGGTCGCCGGCTCGTCGCTGGTGAAGACCGCCGCCGACCCGAAGGGCCGTCGGGTGGTCGGCACGCTCAACAACTGCGCCGGTGGGGTGACCCCGTGGGGCACCGTGCTCTCCGGCGAGGAGAACTTCGACCAGTACTTCGTCGGCGGTGACGCCGCGCCGGAGGCCGACAAGCCCCAGCTGGCGCGCTACGGCATCACCACCACCGCCCGCTACCGCAGCGGCAGCCGTCGGTGGGAACGCGTCGCCGACCGCTTCGACCTGGCCAGGCACCCCAACGAGGCCAACCGGCACGGCTGGATCGTGGAGATCGACCCGTACGACCCGGACAGCCGTCCCCGCAAGCACACCGCGCTGGGCCGGTTCAAGCACGAGGGTGCCAACGTCATCGTGGCTCGCAGCGGTCACGTGGTCGTCTACATGGGCGACGACGAGCGCTTCGACTACCTCTACAAGTTCGTCTCCGACAAGAAGTTCATGACGGGTGACTCCTGGGTCGCCCGCAGGCACAACCTGACCCTGTTGGAGTCGGGCACCCTCTACGTCGCCCAGTTCGGCCAGACCAGCGCCGCCGAGATCGACGGCTCCGGCGCGTTGCCCAGCGACGGCGCGTTCAACGGCGGTGGCCGCTGGATCAAGCTGGTCAGCGGCAACCGGTCGTACGTGGACGGCATGAGCGCCGCCGAGGTGCTCACCTTCACCCGGCTCGCCGGGGACAGGGTCGGTGCGACCAAGATGGACCGTCCGGAGGACGTCGAGCCGAGCCCGCACACGGGCAAGGTGTATGTGGCGTTGACAAACAACACCAGCCGGGGTGTCGGCAGCAACCCGAAGCCGGACGAGGCCAACCCGCGTACCGCCAACCGGCACGGCCGGATCCTGGAACTGGTGGAGGACCGGTCGGATCACACCGCTGAGACGTTCACCTGGTCACTGCCGATCGTCTGCGGCGATCCGGCGGACCCGTCGACCTACTTCGCCGGGTACGACAAGACCAGGGTCTCCCCGATCTCCTGCCCGGAACGCGGCCACCTCAAGCAGTTCCTCACCGTGCCGCGTGGCGCGGAGACCTGCGGGCCGTTCGTCACCGGCGACAACCGCTCCCTCTTCGTCGCCGTGCAGCACCCGGGAGAGACCACCGGTGCCACGGTCGACAACCCGGCCTCCACCTGGCCGGACGGCGACCACGCCAAGCCGGGCGTGGTGGTCACCTGGCGGCTGGACGGCGGACCGGTCGGTAGCTGACCCCGCCCCGGCATCCGCGCCGGCCGCTCCCACGGCCCTCGTCCCACCAGGACGGGGGCCGTCGGGCTGTAGCGGTCAGTTGTCGGTGGCGAGGCTGTCGGCGATCGCGCGGGCGGCGGTGAGCAGCTTCGTCCGGACCACTCGGGCGGAGGTCATCATCTCGCTGGCCGGCAGCGCGCAGGCCAGCACGGTCCGGCGCTCCATGTCCTTGTCCGGGCTGATCAGCACCGCGGCGCACGCCACCCCCTGGCGGAACTGCCCCAGCTCCAGTTGCATGCCACGGCGCTCCCCGGCAGCCAGGTCGGCCTCGAACGCCTCCGGGGTGCTCAGCGTGGTGCTGGTGAACGGCCGCATGCCGTACTCGCGCAGGTAGCGGTGGCGTTGTTCGGCGGTGAGCGTGGCGAGCAGGGCCTTGCCGAGAGCTGTCGCGTGCGCGCCCTCGTCGAACCCCGGCACGAGATCCTCCAGGTAGGGCGATCGGTGGCCCTCCGCGACGGCGGTGATGGCGACCTGCCCGCCGACGAACCGGCCGAGGTAGTGACTCCAGCCGGTCTCCAGCGCGACCCGGCGCAGTGTCTCCCCGACCGCCGGCGTACCCCGGAACGCGGCGACCAGCTCGCGATAGCGGTCGGCCACCTCCAGGCCCACGATGTACGTCCCGTCCTCCCGACGGATCACGTAGCCCTCGTACGCGAGGGTCCGCACCAGGTGGTATGTGGTGGCCACGGTCAGCTCGCAGCGTCGGGCTATCTGTTTCACGGTCAGCCCGCGTGGGGCACGACCGACCGACTCGAGCACTCGCAGTGCGCGGGACACGCTCCGGATCAGGTCCGAAGGCTCCGCCAGGGGGTCACGCACAACCACCTCCGCCACCAGGGACTTACACCATATGAAAAAGCGGCCCGAGGCGAAATCCCTGATCGGATGGATGACGCAGGTAATCGGCACACGTGAAGTGATCTCGGTTGCACTTTGTGTCGCCGCGTCGGCGCTCGAATAGGTTGATCTCACCATGCCCGACACTGCTCCTCTTCCCGACACCACGGCCACCACCAGGCCGGTCCGAGCCAGCGCGGTGGCCGTCGTGGTGACCATCGCCTGCGTCCTACCGGTCTTCCTGGTCGGCGGTCTCGCCGTGCAGATGCGGGAGGACCTGCACTTCTCACCCGCCGGGCTCGGGCTGGTCGTCGCGGTCTACTTCGGGGTGGGCGCGCTCGCCTCCGTACCGTCCGGGGCTCTGGTGGAGCGTTGGGGCGGTGCCGTGGTGGCCCGCGCCGGCATCCTCGTCTCCGCCTCCTGCCTGCTCGCGGTGGCGGTGCTGGCCCGGTCGTACCCGGTGCTGCTCGCCCTGCTCGCGGTGTCCGGCACCGCGAACGCGCTCGGCCAGCTGTCCAGCAACGTGCTGCTCGCCCGGCACGTGCCGGCACGGCGGCAGGGCCTGTCGTTCGGCATCAAACAGGCCGCCATTCCGGTTTCCACCCTGCTGGCCGGGGCCGCGGTGCCCACCTTCGCCCTCACCGTCGGGTGGCGCTGGGCGTTCGTGGCCGCTGCCGGGGCCGCGCTGGCCACCCTGCCGGCCGTACCGGCGCAGCCGGCGCAACCCGCACGCCGCTCGGTCCGTGGTGCCGGGCGCGGGACGTTTCCGCTGGTGGTGGTCGGCATCGCCGCGACGCTCGCCGCCGGGGCGGCGGGCGCGCTTGGCACCTTCGTGGTGGACGCGGCAGTCGACCGGGGACTCGAACCGGCGCTGGCCGGGCTGACCCTGACCCTCGGCAGCGCGGCCTGCGTCACGGCCCGGGTCGGTCTCGGCTGGCTGGCCGACCGCCGCTCCGGCGGGCACGTCACGATCATCGCCGGCAATCTCGTCGTGGGGGCGATCGGGCTGGCCCTGCTCGCGATGGCCGGTTCAGCCCCGCTGGTGGTCGGCGTACTGCTCGGCTTCGCCCTGGGCTGGTCCTGGCCGGGGCTGATGAACTTCGCCGTGGTCCAGCTGCATCCGCAGGCGCCGGGGGCCGCCACCTCGATCACCCAGACCGGGGTGTACGCCGGCGGCGCCCTCGGTCCACTGACCCTCGGCCCGCTCGCCGCCGCAGCCGGCTACCCGACGATGTGGCTCACCGCGGCCGTCGCCATGCTCGCCGCCGCCGCGCTGATGCTCACCGCCACCCGCCTGCTGTCCGCCCAGCGCCACCCGGTGGCCACCCGCCCGGCTTGAGAGGTGCCGGAGGATCGACGGCGGGTCAGCTGGTGCGGTCGGCGATGTGGTCGCAGAGCGATTCGAGGGCCCGTCGGGCCGGGATCTGCGGCAGCGGCGCCAGCTGGGCCCGCGCGTCCTCGGCGTAACTGCGGACGGTCTCCCGGGCGCGCTTGAGCGCCGCGGACTCGCGGAGCAGACCGAGCGCCTCGGCGTGCAGCGCGTCGTCGGTCAACGCGCCGGTGGCCAGGATCTCCCGCAGTCGCACCGAGGCGGCGTCGGTGTCGTCCGCCGCCAGGGCGTAGAGCACCGGCAGCGTCGGCACACCCTCCCGCAGGTCGGTGCCGGGCGTCTTGCCCGACTCCGTGGACTCGCTGGCGATGTCGAGCAGGTCGTCCGAGAGCTGGAACGCCACCCCGATGGTCTCGCCGTAGCCGGCCAGCGCCGCCACGTGCTCCGGAGTGGCCCCGGAGAACAGGCCACCGAAGTGCGCGCTGGTGGCGATCAACGAACCGGTCTTCTCCGCGATCACCCGCAGGTAGTGCGTCACCGGGTCGTCGCCGGCCCGAGGCCCGACGGTCTCGGCGATCTGACCGTGCACCAGTCGGGCGAAGGTGCGTGCCTGCAGGCGTACCGCCTCGGGGCCCAGCTCGGCCGCGACGTCCGCGGCCCGCGCGAAGAGGTAGTCGCCGACCAGGATCGCCACCGAGTTGGTCCAGCGGGAATTGGCGCTCGGGGCGCCCCGGCGCACCGGCGCCTCGTCCATCACGTCGTCGTGGTAGAGCGTCGCGAGGTGAGTCAGCTCCACCACCACGGCGGCCGACACGATCTCCGCCCGGCTCGGGTCGCCGAACTGCGCGCCCAGCGCCACCAGCAGCGGCCGGAAACGCTTCCCACCGGCGTCCGCCAGGTGGCGGGCGGCCTCGGTCACGAACGGGTCGGCGCTGGCGACGGTTTCCCGCAGTTCCGCCTCTACCGCCTCCAGCAGACCCAGCACGGACTCCTCCGTGCGAGAGTCGGCGAGATGAAGGCCGAGCGCGCCGAACTGACCTGCGCCAAGCCGGTTCCGGCGGGCACCGGAGCCGGTGACACCTGAACCCTCGCCACCCCTGATCGCCACAGCTCCACCATGCCACACGGCCTCTACCTGCACCGGACCGGGGATACGCGGCGAGGGCCGGCCCACAGTCGTGAGCCGGCCCTCGTCAGCAGGGTCAGCAGCTACCGCACGAACTCGGCGGCACCGGAGGCCAGATCCAGCAGCGGGCCCGGCGCGACACCGAGCACCAGGGTGGCGATCACGCCGATCACCAGGGCGGCCGAGGTCAACCCACCGGGCACGGTGACCGTCGGAGTCGACTCACCCGGCTCGGACAGCCACATCATCACCACGACCCGCAGGTACGGGAAGGCCAGCACCATGCTGGTCAGCACACCGGCGATCACCAGCCAGACCTGCCCACCCTCCAGAGCCGGCCCGAACACCGCGAACTTGCTGGTGAAGCCGCTGGTCAGCGGGATGCCGGCGAAGGCCAGCAGGATGAAGGTGAACACCGCCGCGTACAGCGGGGAACGCCGGCCCAGCCCCGCCCACCGGGACAGGTGGGTGGCCTCGCCGTCGGCGTCCCGGACCAGGGTCACCACCGCGAACGCGGCGAGCACCGCGAAGCCGTACGCGACCAGGTAGAACATGGTCCCGGAGAGCCCGTTCGCGCCCGGTGCCAACACGCCGACCAGCAGGTACCCGGCGTTGGCGATGGACGAGTACGCCAGCAGCCGCTTGATGTCGGTCTGGGTCACCGCGAACACCGCGCCGACCAGCATGGTGAGCACCGCCACCACGCCGAGCACCGGAGTGAAGTCCCAGCGCGCACCCTCGAAGGCGACGTGGAACACCCGCAGCAGGGCACCGAACGCGGCCACCTTCGTGCAGGCCGCCATGAAGCCGGTCACCGGCGTCGGAGCGCCCTGGTACACGTCCGGAGTCCAGACGTGGAACGGTGCCGCAGCGGCCTTGAACAGCAGGCCGATCGCCACAAGCGCCATACCGGCGAAGAGCAGCACCGGGCTCTGCGTCGAGTTGGCCACCGCCGCGTGGATGGTGGCGAAGTCGACCCCGGCCGGGCGGTCGCCCAGGCCGGCGGTGAAGCCGTACAGCAGGGCCAGGCCGAACAGGAAGAAGGCCGAGGCGTACGCGCCGAGCAGGAAGTACTTCATCGCCGCTTCCTGGCTCAGGATGCGGCGGCGGCGGGCCAGCGCACAGAGCAGGTAGAGCGGCAGCGAGAAGACCTCGAGCGCGATGAACATGGTCAGCAGGTCGTTCGCCGAAACGAAGATCAGCATGCCGCCGATGGCGAAGGTGACAAGCGGGTACACCTCGCCGGCACCGCCGGCGCGCTGCGCCTGCCGCCGGTCGTCCGGCGAGTCGGCGGTGATGGCGGCCTGGGCGACGAACGCGCCACCACGCTCGATCGCCCGCTCACCGATCAGCAGCAACGCCACCGCCGAGAGCACCAGGATTCCGCCCTGGAGGAACAGCGTCGGCCCGTCGATGGCGATCACCCCGATGGTGATCAGCCGCTTGTCGGCGTTGAACACCACCATGGTCAGCGCGGCGAGCACCGCCAGCAGCGCCAGCGGCAGCTGGATGGGGTGCCGCAGGCGGCGAGGCACGAACGCCTCGACCAGCACCCCGACCACCGCCGCGCCCATCATGATCAGGATCGGCGCGAGTGCCGCGTAGTCGATCGGCGGCAGTTCAAACTCGTTCACCAGACCAGCCTTTCGTTCGCGACTGCGGTACTCCGCTGCGCTGCGTTCCTCGCGCTCACCGAACCAGCAAGCTCACTCCTCGCGCTCACCGGGCGGCCTCCTGCACTGCCGTCGGAGCCGGGTCGGTCCGGCCGACGTCCTCCATCGTCGCCTGGATGGCGGGGTTGATCACGTCCGTGACCGGCTTGGGGTAGAAGCCGAGCAGCACGATCAGCGCGATAAGCGGCGCGACCACGAACTTCTCGCGGAGGTTCAGGTCCCGCTTCATCCCGTCGATCTCGGTGAGCGCCGGGTTGAGCGTGCCCTGCGTGGTGCGCTGCACCATCCAGAGCACGTACGCGGCGGCCAGGATGATGCCGAGCGTGGCGATCACCGCCACCGGCTTGTTCACCGTGAACGTGCCGATCAGCACCAGGAACTCGGAGACGAACGGCGCGGTGCCGGGCAGCGCCAGCGAGGCGAGACCGGCGAAGAAGAGCACCCCGGCCAGCACCGGAACCAGCTTGCCGGCACCACCGAAGTCGCTGATCAACGCCGAGCCCCGGCGGGCGACCAGCATGCCGACCACCAGGAAGAGCAGACCGGTGGCGAGCCCGTGGTTGACCATGTAGAGCACCGCACCCGTACCGGCCTGGGTGGTGAAGGCGAAGATGCCGACGCCGATGAAGCCGAAGTGCGCGATGGAGGTGTACGACACAAGTCGCTTCAGGTCGTTCTGGCCCACCGCCAGCAGCGCGGCGTAGATGATGCCGATCACCGCGATGGCCAGCGCCCAGGGCGCGAACCACTGCGCCGCGTCCGGGAACAGCGGCAGGCAGTAGCGCAGGATGCCGAAGGTGCCCACCTTGTCCAGCACGCCGACGAGCAGGGCGGCGGCACCGGCCGGCGCCGCACCACCGGCGTCCGGCAGCCAGGTGTGGAACGGGAAGAACGGTGCCTTGATCGCGAAGGCGATGAAGAACCCGAGGAACAGCCAGCGCTCCGCGCCGGTGGAGATGTCCACCTCGGACAGCGCCACCCAGTCGAAGGTCTTGCCGCCGACCACCCACAGGCCGATCACCGCGGCCAGCATGAACAGACCGCCGACCAGGGAGTAGAGGAAGAACTTGACCGCCGCGTACTGCCGCTGGTGGCCGCCGTAGCTGCCGATCAGGAAGTACATCGGCACCAACATGACCTCGAAGAACACGTAGAACAGGAAGACGTCGGCGGCAGCGAAGACACCGAGCATCGTGCATTCGAGGACCAGCAGCAACGCGAAGTAGGCAGGTACCGACCGCTTCGAGGATTCGGCGTCGTGCCAGGAGGCCAGGATCACCAGCGGCACCAGCACCGCGATCAGCATCAGCATGACAAGCGCGATGCCGTCGGCGGCGAAGGTGAAGTTGACACCCCAGTTGGGAATCCACGGGTACGACTCGCGGAACTGGAAGCGCTGGCCGTCGACCTGCCAGGTCACCCACATGACGATCGACAGCGCCAGCACCAGCAGAGACCAGCCGAGCGCGACCTGCTTGGCCAGCGTCGGCCGGCTTCGCGGCAGGAGGGCGACCAACACTGCGCCGACCAGCGGCGCCACGGTGAGCACCGAGAGGAACGGGAAGTCGGACATTATGCGGCCTTACCTCCGTCGTCGAAGCGCGGTCCGCCGGCGACGGCCGCCTGGGAGAGTGTCGGGAAAGCCGCGCGGTTTCCCGACCCCTGAAGGTCGATCACGCGAACCACCCCGCCTGGACGGCCAGGAAGGCGGCCACCACCAGCAGCGCACCGGTCAGGATCGAGGTGGCGTACGACCGGACGAAGCCGGTCTGCATCCGCCGAAGGCGACTCGAACCGCCGCCGACACCGGCAGCCAGACCGTTCACCAGCCCGTCGATCCCCCGGTTGTCCAGGTAGACCAGCGCCCGGGTGAGGAAGATGCCCGGCTTCTCGAAGACCGCCTCGTTGACCGTGTCGGTGTAGAGGTTCTTGCGAGCGGCGGTGACAAGCACCCCGGCCGGCTGCGGCTCGATGGCCGTACCGCCCCGGAACAGGAACCAACCGAGCAGGGCACCGAGCACGGTGACGCCCAGCGACAGCGCGACGATCGCCCAGTGCGGCAGCACCGCGTCGTGGTGCGCCTCGCCCGCGCTCAGCCCGGCGGTGGCGGTCAGCCAGTCCGGCACCGAGGTGGCCAGCAGCCAACCCGCGCCGAGGGAGCCGATGCCGAGCAGGATCAGCGGGATGGTCATCAGCGGCGGGGACTCGTGCGGGTGCTCGATGTCCGTGGTCCACCGCTTCGGCCCGTGGAAGGTGAGCATGAACAGCCGGGTCATGTAGAAGGCGGTAAGCGCGGCACCGAGTACCGCGGCCCCACCGAACAGCCAGGCGGTCCAGCCCTCCCGCTCGAAGGCGGCGGCAATGATCGGCTCCTTGGAGAAGTACCCGGAGAACGGGAACATGCCGATGATGGCCAGCCAGCCCGCACCGAAGGTCAACCAGGTGATCTTCATGTACTTGGAGAGGCCACCGAAGCGGCGGATGTCCACCTGGTCCTTCATGCCGTGCATGACCGAGCCGGCACCGAGGAACATGTTGGCCTTGAAGAAGCCGTGCGCCAGCAGGTGCACGATGGCCAGCGCGTACGCCGCGCCACCCAGGCCGACGCCGAGGAACATGTAGCCGATCTGGCTCACCGTCGACCAGGCCAGCACCCGCTTGATGTCGTCCTTGGCGCAGCCGATGATCGCGCCCATCACCAGGGTCAGCGCACCGACGCTCACCACCACCAGTTGCAGGGTGGTGTTGGCCGAGAAGATGATGTTGGATCGGGCGATCAGGTAGACGCCCGCGGTGACCATCGTCGCGGCGTGGATGAGCGCCGACACCGGGGTCGGGCCCTCCATCGCGTCCGGCAACCACGCCTGCAGCGGGAACTGACCGGACTTACCGGCCGCACCGAGCAGCAGGAGCAGGCCGAGCACCAGCACGGTGCCACCGGCCAGCGCGCCGACGCCGTTGAAGACCTCGTCGTACTGGGTGGTGCCGAGTGTGGCGAACATGATGAAGATGGCGATGGCCAGACCGGCGTCACCGACCCGGTTCATCAGGAACGCCTTCTTACCGGCGGTGGCCGCGGCCGGCTTGGTGTACCAGAAGGAGATCAGCAGGTACGACGCCAGACCGACGCCCTCCCAGCCGAAGTACAGCATCACGTAGTTGTTGCCGAGGACCAGCAGCAGCATGGCCGCGACGAACAGGTTGAAGTAGGCGAAGAACCGCCGCCGACCCGGGTCGTGCGCCATGTACTCGACCGCGTACAGGTGGATCAGGAAACCCACGCCGGTGATCAGCAGGACGAAGACACCGGCCAGCGGGTCGAAGAGCAGGCCGAAGTCGACGTGCAGGCCGCCGACCGCGATGAAGTCCCAGAGGCTCAGCTCGACCGACTTGTTCTCCAGGCCGCGCAGACCGAGGAAGTAGCTCAACCCGAGCACGAACGCCGCGCCGATGGCGGCGACGCCGAGCCAGTGTCCCCAACGGTCGGCCCGCCGCCCGAGCAGCAGCAGCACCGCCGCGCTGAGCAGCGGGATCGCCACCAGCAGCCAGACGCTGCTCAGCAGGCCGTCGGCCGTCGCGTACGAGACCGTCTCGGCCGGAGCAGCCTGGGCGTACGTCAGAATTTCGTCCACCGGTGGGCCCCTCTAGTACTTCAGCAGGTTGGCGTCGTCGACGCTGGCGGAGCGCCGGGTGCGGAAGATCGCCATGATGATGGCCAACCCGACCACGACCTCGGCCGCCGCCACCACCATCACGAAGAACGCCATGATCTGGCCGTTGAGGTCACCGTTCATCCGGCTGAAGGTGACCAACGCCAGGTTGGCCGCGTTGAGCATCAGCTCGACACACATGAACAGCACGATCGCGTTGCGCCGGACCAGCACCCCGGCCGCGCCGATGGTGAACAGCACCGCGGCGAGGACCAGGTAGTAGTTCGGCTCGACCGAGAAGAAGTCACTCATTTCTCAGTGCCCTTCAGGGTGGTCTCCTCGGCGGTCAGTTCGCGGACCGGCAGGATGTCCGGCGTGCTCCGGTCGCTGAGTCGCCCGTCCGGCAGGCGGGCCGGGGTGGCGACCGACGAGGAGGTGGCGAAGACACCCGGGCCGGGCTTCGGGCCGGGGTAGTTGCCGGGCGTGAAGCGCGCCTTCATGGTGGCCACCTGGTCGCGCCGGTCCTCCTTGCGCCGCTCGACGTGCGCCAGGATCATGCCGCCGATGGTGGCGGTGATCAGCAGCGCCGCGGTGAGCTCGAACGCGAAGACGTAGTCGGTGAACAGCAGCCGGGCGATGCTCTGTACGTTGCCGCCGGCGTTGGCCTGCTCCAGGCCGACCGCCTCGGTGCCCTGGGTGGCCCGGTAGGTGCCGCTGCCGAGCAGGGCGGCGAAGCCGACGCCGAGCCCGATCGCGGCGATCCGCTGACCGCGTAGTACCTCGATCAGCGAGTCGGAGGCATCCCGGCCGACAAGCATCAGTACGAACAGGAAGAGCATCATGATCGCGCCGGTGTAGACGATGATCTGCACCATGCCGATGAACGGCCCCGCCTGGAGCACGTAGAACACGCCCAGGCTGAGCATGGTCAGCACCAGCCAGAGCGCCGAGTGCACCGCGTTGCGCGCCGCGATCATGCCGATCGCGCCGGCCAACGCGAGCGGGGCGAGGATCCAGAAGGTCACCGCCTCCCCGCCGGAGACCGCCCCCGCGGCGGCGAGCACCGTCGACGTGGTCATGCCGTCTCTCCCTTTTCCGCCGCAGCTCGCTGGGCGGCCTGCTCGGCACCGGGGAACGTGACGCCCGGGTGCTCGTCCACCTGGTAGCGGCCCGGCCCCATCGGCGAGCGCTCGGCACCGGCCGAGGTACCCGGGTTGGTCAGGCTGCCGACGTAGTAGTCCTTCTCGCTGTCGCCCAGGCGCATCGGGTGCGGCGGCTGCTCCATCCCTTCGAGCAGGGGCGCGAGCAACTGCTCCTTGGTGAAGATCAGGTCCTGCCGGTTGTCCCGGGCCAGCTCGTACTCGTTGCTCATGGTGAGCGAACGGGTCGGGCAGGCCTCGATGCACAGTCCGCAGAAGATGCACCGCGCGTAGTTGATCTGGTAGACGCTGGCGTACCGCTCACCCGGCGAGAACCGCTGCTCGTCGGTGTTGTCGCCACCCTCGACGTAGATCGCGTCCGCCGGGCAGGCCCAGGCGCACAGCTCACAGCCGATGCACTTCTCCAGCCCGTCCGGGTGCCGGTTGAGGATGTGCCGCCCGTGGTAACGGGGGGCCGGCGTCGGCGGGGTGAACGGGTAGTCGGTGGTGACGACCTTCTTGAACATGTGCGAGAAGGTGACCCCGAAGCCCTTGAACGTTCCGGTGATCGCGCCCACGTCACACCTCCTCAGAGTCCTGGCCGGCGGGGACGTTGGCCGGCTCCCGCTCGGCGACCATGCGCCGGGTGCGCGGGCTCGGTGGTACCTGCAGGTCCATCGGGGGCAGCGGGAAGCTGCCCTGCGGCCGGTTCTCGACCTGCTCGGCGACGGTCGGCTTCTGCTCCGGCTTGCGGTTCGGCCAGAACAGGGCGGCGATCAGTGCGATACCGCCGAGGATGCCGAACACCACCAGCCGGTCGTTGCGCTCCCAGTCCTGCACCTTGAGCCAGGTGGCCAGGAAGACGATCCAGACCAGGCTGACCGGGATGAGGACCTTCCAGCCGAGGCGCATGAGCTGGTCGTAGCGCAGCCGGGGCAGCGTGCCACGCAGCCAGACGAAGACGAAGACCAGCAGGATGACCTTGGCGAAGAACCAGAGCAGCGGCCACCAACCGGAGTTGGCACCCGACCAGATACTGATCGGCCACGGCGCGTACCAGCCGCCGAGGAAGAGCGTCACGGTGAACGCCGACATGGCCACCATCGCGACGTACTCGCTGAGCATGATCAGCGCGAACTTCAGCGAGCTGTACTCGGTCATGAAGCCCGCCACCAGCTCCGACTCCGCCTCGGGCATGTCGAAGGGCGGCCGGTTGGTCTCACCGACGATGGAGATGAGGAAGACCACGAAGCTCGGGAAGAGCAGCAGTGCGAACCAGCCCGGGCCGGGAAGCTCGGCGCCGAACAGGTTGAGCGTGACGCCCTGCCCCTGTGCGGCCACGATCTCGCTTGTGGACATCGTGCCGGCGAGCATGAAGACCGCCACGATGGACAGGCCCAGCGACACCTCGTACGAGATCAGCTGGGCGGTGGAACGCAGACCACCGAGCAGCGGGTAGGTCGAACCGGAGGCCCAACCGGCGAGCACGATGCCGTACACCGCCATCGAGGACAGGGCCAGCACCACCAGCACCGACACCGACACGTCGGTGACCTGCAACGGCGTCTGGTGGCCGAAGATGCTCACCATCGGGCCGAACGGGATCACCGACAGCATGGTGACCGCGCAGATCATCGAGATGGCCGGGGCGATGAAGTAGATGACCTTGTCGGCGGCCTTCGGGAGGATGTCCTCCTTGAAGGCCATCTTCAGGCCGTCGGCGAGGGTCTGGAGCAGACCGAAGGGGCCCAGCTGGTTCGGGCCGGGCCGCACCGCCATCCGCCCCACGACCCGTCGCTCGAACCAGACACCGAGCAGCGTGCCGAGCAGCGCGACGACGAAGGCAAAGACGACCTTGCCGAGGATCAGCCACCACGGATCGTGGCCGAAGTCGGTAAGCGACGGTGGCTGAGCGAGCGGGTTCATGCGACACCCCCGGAGGAGTTGAGGAGCGGGCCCGGACGGCCGGCCGCGTCGGCGGCGACCGACTCGGCCGTGCCGGGCGCGGAAATCCGCACCACTGCGCCGGAGGTCGCGCCCAGGCTGCGCCGCACGGTCGCACCGGGCGAGTTGGTGGGCAGCCAGACCACCCCGTCCGGCATCTCGGTGATCGCCACCGGGAGAGTCAACGCCCCCCGGTCGGTGCCCACCGTCACCGGGTCGCCGTCGGCGACACCGAGCGCCTCGGCGGTGCCCTTGCCCAGCCGGACCACCGGCGGACGGGCGGTGCCACCCAGGTGCTCGTCACCGTCGGTGAGACTGCCCAGGTCGATCAGCTGGTGCCAGGTCGACAGGACCGCCTCGCCGGCACCCGGCTGCGGCACCGCGGTCGGCGTGACCGACGGGGCGCCGGGCCGGGTCGTCCTGGTCTGCGGCAGTCCACCAAGCTCGCGGCGGACGCTCAGCACGTCCCCGGTGCCCAACCGCACGTCCAGCTGCGCGGCGAGCGCGTCGAGCACCCGACCGTCGGTCATCGCGGCGGTGGTCAGCACCGCGTCGAACGGACGCAGCCGGCCCTCCCAGTCCAGGAAGCTGCCGGCCTTCTCGACCACCGGCGCGACCGGCAGGACGACGTCCGCCCGGCGGGTCACCGCAGTGGCCCGCAGCTCCAGGCTGACCAGGAACGGCACCGCGTCCAGGGCCTGCTCGGCCAGCCGCGGGTCGGCCAGGTCGGCCGGGTCGACGCCGGCCACCACCAGGGCACCGAGCTGACCCGCCGCGGCGGCGGCGAGGATGCCGTCGGTGTCCCGACCGGCCTGGCTCGGGATCACCCCGGCCGGGATGTCCCAGGCCTCACCCAGCTCGGCACGGGCGGCCGGCTCGGTGACCAGACGCCCGCCGGGCAGCAGGTTGGGCAGGCAGCCGGTGTCCACCGCGCCACGGTCACCCGCGCGCCGCGGCACCCAGGCCAGCTTCGCGCCGGTACGCGCGGCCACCTCGGCGGCGGCGGAGAGCCCACCCGGCACGCTGGCGAGTCGCTCGCCGACGATCAGGATCGCGCCCTCGGCGCTGAGCGCCTCGGCGACCGTCGCGTGCTCGGCGAGCACCCCGGCCTCCTCGCCCGGCACCACCCGGGCCAGCTTGGCACCGAGCTTCTCCAGGCCGCGGGTCGCGAACGGGGCGATCGCGTACACCTTGAGCTTGTTCTTCAGGTACGCCTTGCGCAGGCGCAGGAAGAGGATCGGGCACTCCTCCTCCGGCTCCAGGCCGACAAGCACCACGGCCGGGGCCTTCTCGACGTCGGCGTAGGTGACGTCGGTGCTGCCGGCGACCGTGCTGGCCAGGAAGTCGGCCTCCTCGCGGGAGACCGGCCGGGCCCGGAAGTCGATGTCGTTGGTGTGCAGCGCGACCCGGGCGAACTTCGCGTACGCGTAGGCGTCCTCGACGGTCAGCCGGCCGCCGGTGAGCACCGCCGAACCCTGGCCACCGTCACGGGCGGCCCGCAGCCCCTCGGCGGCGACGCGCAGCGCCTCGCTCCAGGAAGCCTCCCGCAGCTCACCGGTGCTCTGGTCGCGGACCAGCGGGGTGGTGAGCCGGTCGGTGGCCCGGGCGTACTGGAAGCCCCAGCGGCCCTTGTCGCAGTTCCACTCCTCGTTGACCTGCGGGTCGTCGCCGGCCAGCCGGCGCAGCACCTTGCCGCGCCGCCAGTCGGTGCGCTGGGCGCAGCCGGCCGAGCAGTGCTCGCAGACGCTGGGGGTGGAGACCAGGTCGAACGGGCGGGCCCGGAAGCGGTACTGGGTGCCGGTCAGCGCACCGACCGGGCAGATCTGCACGGTGTTGCCGGAGAAGTACGAGTTGAACGGGACGTCCCCGGAGTCGCCCTCCTCACCGTACGCCTCGTCCCGGTAGATGTTGATCTCCTCGGCGGAGGAGCGGTTCATCAGGTCGATGAACTTGTCGCCGGCGATCTCCTCGGAGAACCGGGTGCAACGCTGGCAGAGCACGCACCGCTCGCGGTCGAGCAGCACCTGGGTGCTGATCGGCAGCGGCTTCGGGTACTCCCGCTTGTGCTCGTGGAACCGGGAGTCGGTGCGCCCGGTCGACATGGCCTGGTTCTGCAGCGGGCACTCGCCACCCTTGTCGCACATCGGGCAGTCGAGCGGGTGGTTGAGCAGCAGCAGCTCCATGACCCCCTCCTGCGCCTTCTTGGCGACCGGGGAGGTGAGCTGGGTACGAACCACCATGCCCTCGGCCACCGTCTGGGTGCAGGAGGCGACGGGCTTGCGCTGCCCCTCCACCTCCACCAGGCACTGCCGGCAGGCGCCGGCCGGGGCCAGCAGCGGGTGGTCGCAGAACCGGGGGATCTCGGTGCCGATCTGCTCGGCCACCCGGATCAGCAGCGCACCCTTGGGGGCGGTGACCTCGACACCGTCGATGGTGAGGGTGACCGTCTCGGTCGACTTCGCTACGTCCGTCATTAGTGGGCTCCCACCAACTGCTTGTCGGACAACTTCGGCGCAGTCCGGCCCTCGATGTAGTCGAGGTAGTCCTGCTTGAAGTACTTCAGGGACGAGGTCACCGAGCTGGTGGCACCGTCACCCAGGCCACAGAACGAGCGACCGAGGATGTTGTCGCAGGTGTCGAGCAGGGTGTCCAGGTCGTCGTGGGTGCCCTGACCGGCCAGGATGCGGCGGTAGACCCGCACCATCCAGTAATTGCCCTCCCGGCACGGGGTGCACTTGCCGCACGACTCGTGGTGGTAGAACTCCAGCCACCGGTAGGTCGCGTAGACCGGGCAGTCCTGGTCGGAGAAGATCTGGGTGGCCGTGGTGCCGAGGATCGACCCGGCCGCCGCGACACCCTCGAAGTCCAGCGGCACGTCCAGGTGCTCGGCGGTGAGCAGCGGGGTCGACGAGCCACCCGGGGTCCAGAACCGCAGGTTGTGCCCCGGCTGCATCCCGCCGGCCAGCTCGATCAGCTCGCGCAGGGTGATGCCGAGGCCGCACTCGTACTGGCCGGGGTTGGCGATCCGCCCGGAGAGCGAGTAGATCATCGGGCCGGCGGACTTCTCCGTGCCCATGGACTTCCACCAGTCCGCGCCACCGAGCACGATGTACGGCACGCTGGCGATGGTGCCGACGTTGTTGACCACCGTGGGGCTGGCGTACAGGCCGTGGGTGGCCGGGAAAGGCGGACGCAGCCGAGGCTGGCCGCGGAAGCCCTCCAGCGAGTCCAGCAGCGCCGTCTCCTCGCCGCAGATGTACGCCCCGGCGCCGGAGTGCACCACCAGCTCCAGGTCGAAGCCGCTGCCCAGGATGTTCTTCCCCAGGTAGCCCTTGGCCTTCGCCTCTTCGACGGCGTTGCGCAGCCGCCGCGCGGCGTGCACCGCCTCGCCCCGGATGTAGATGTAGGCCCGGTTGGCCCGGATCGCGTACGACGCGATGATCACGCCCTCGACCAGCGAGTGCGGGTCGTGCGTCATCAGCGGCAGGTCCTTGCAGGTCCCCGGCTCGCCCTCGTCGGCGTTCACCACGAGGTAGTGCGGCTTGCCGTCACCCTGCGGGATGAAGCCCCACTTGAGGCCGGTCGGGAAGCCCGCGCCGCCGCGGCCCCGCAGCCCGGAGTCCTTGACCAGCTGGATCAGGTCGTCCGGGTGGGCCTTGAGCGCCTTGCGCAGCGCCGCGTAGCCGTCGAGCTTCTCGTAGGTGCCGATCTGCCAGGCGTCGGGCGACAGCCAGCGCTTGGTCAGCACCGGCGTCAGCTTGGCCAGGGTCTCCGGCCGAGGCGTGGTCACTTCTGACCCCCCTTGTCGTTCGCAGAGCCACGGCCGGTGGACTCCGCTTCACTGAGGTTGCGCTCCTGCGCCTCGGCGTCGTCGCCGGCGGGCTTGGCGTCGCTGGCCGGCTTGTTGGCCGCCACACCGGCCGCCTCCGCCGCCTGGGCGTCCCGCGGCCCGGGTGCCGCACCGTCGGTCGGGACCTTCGTACCGGGAGCGTCCGGCACGGCGGTCTTCGCGTCCGGCTGGCGGGTCTCGGCCGTACGCAGCTGCGGCGACTTGCGGTCGGGAGCCGCCACGTCGGGTGCGGTGGTCCCGGTCGGTGCCGCCTTCGGCGGGGTGGCCGGGGCCGGCTTGTCACCGGCCTTGCTGCTGCGGATCGGGGTGTTCGGGTCGAAGCCCGGCGCCGACACGCCGTGCTGCTGCGCCAGCCGCAGGCCGCGCAACGAAGGCTCGCCCGGCACGCCGTCGGCGACCGCGCCCTCGCGCTCGTCGGCGAACCCGGCGAGCTGGACCGACATCTCCTTGAGGGTGCAGAGGCGGGCGCCCCGGCTCGGCGTGGGCCGGTTGCCGGCCCGCAGCTCGTCGACCAGGCCCACCGCACCCTGCGGGTCGACTCCGTCGAAGAAGTCGTAGTTGACGGTCATCACCGGGCCGTAGTCGCAGGCCGCCAGGCACTCGGCGTGCTCCAGCGTGATCTTGCCGTCCTCGGTGGTCTCGTCGTGCCCGACGCCCAGGTGCTCGGCGAGGGTGTCGTAGACCTCCTGGCCACCGAGCACGTTGCACATCGTGTTCGTGCAGACGCTGACCAGGTAGTCGCCGGTGGGCCGGCGCTTGTACATGGTGTAGAAGCTGGCGACCGCGCCGACCTGGGCCTTGTTCAGGCCGAGGACCTCGGCGCAGAACGCCACGCCGGCCGGGGAGACGTAGCCCTCCTCGGACTGCACCAGGTGCAGCAGGGGCAGCAGGGCCGAACGCGACCGGTCGGCCGGGTAGCGGGCGATGATCTCCCGCGCCCGGGCCCGGGTCTCGTCGGTGAAGACCGTAGTCACCGGTCACAACCTCCCATCACGGGGTCCAGCGAAGCGCCGCCGGCGATCACGTCGGCGATCAGGCCGCCCTCGGCCATCGCCGGCAGGGCCTGGAGGTTGACGAAACTCGGCTCCCGGTAGTGCACCCGGTACGGCCGGGTGCCACCGTCGGAGACCGCGTGCACGCCCAGCTCGCCACGGGGCGACTCGACCGCCACGTAGACCTGCCCCGGCGGCACCCGGAAGCCCTCCGTCACCAGCTTGAAGTGGTGGATCAGGGACTCCATCGACTGCCCCATGATCTTGGCGACATGCTCCAGCGAGTTGCCCATGCCGTCGACGCCGATGGCCAGCTGCGCCGGCCAGGCGATCTTCTTGTCGGCCACCATCACCGGGCCGGGCTTGAGCCGGTCGACCGCCTGCTCAATGATCTTGAGCGACTCGCGCATCTCGGCCATCCGGACCAGGTAGCGGCCCCAGACGTCGCCGTCGGCGTGCGTCGGCACGTCGAACTCGTACGTCTCGTAGCCGCAGTACGGCATCGTCTTGCGCAGGTCCCAGGCCAGGCCCGCGGAACGCAGCACCGGACCGGTGACGCCGAGCGCCACGCAGCCGGTCACGTCGAGCACCGCGACCTCGCGCGTCCGCTCCAGCCAGATCGGCTGACCGGAGAGCAGGTCCTCGTACTCCTTGAGCCGCTTCGGCAGGAGCTTGAGGAAGTCGCGGATCTTGACGATCGCCTCGTCAGGCACGTCCTGGGCGACACCGCCCGGCCGGACGTACGCGTGGTTCATCCGCAGCCCGGTGATCAGCTCGAAGATCTCCAGGATGTACTCGCGCTCCCGGAAGCCGTAGAGCATCATGTTGATCGCGCCGAGCTCCATGGCCGTGGTGGCCACCCAGACCAGGTGCGAGGAGATCCGGTTCAGCTCCATCATGAGCACCCGGATGGTGTTGGCCCGCTCGGTCACGTCGTCGGTGATGCCGAGCAGCTTCTCCACCGCGAGCGCGTACGCCGTCTCGTTGAAGATCGGCGAGAGGTAGTCCATCCGGGTCACGAAGGTGGAACCCTGGACCCAGTTGCGGTACTCCAGGTTCTTCTCGATGCCGGTGTGCAGGTAGCCGACGACCGAGCGGGCCTCCCGGACCGTCTCGCCCTCCAGCTCCAGGACCAGCCGGAGCACGCCGTGCGTGGACGGGTGCTGCGGACCCATGTTGACGACGATGCGACCCTCGTTGATCGGGTCGACCCCCGACACCACGTCGTCCCAGTCCCCGCCGGTGACGTTGAAGACGCGACCCTCGGTGGTCTCGCGTTCGGTGGCGTAGTTGGAAGCGCTCACTGGTACGACCTCCGCTTGTCGGGCGGCGGGATCTCGGCGCCCTTGTACTCCACGGGCACACCGCCGAGGGGGTAGTCCTTACGCTGCGGGTGACCCTCCCAGTCGTCCGGCATGAGGATCCGGGTCAGCGCCGGGTGACCGTCGAAGATGACGCCGAACATGTCGTACGCCTCCCGCTCCTGCCAGTCGGCCGTCGGGTAGACGGCGGTGACGCTCGGCAGGTGCGGCTCCTCGACGGAGACGGCGACCTCCAACCGGACCCGCCGCCGGTAGGTCATCGAGGTCAGCTGGTAGACCACGTGCAGCCGGCGGGCGTCGGCACCGAGGTAGTCCACCCCGGAGACCGAGGAGCAGAGCTCGAAACGCAGCGCCGGGTCGTCCCGCATCACCTGGCAGACCTCGGCGATGCGCTCCGGCCGGATGTGCAGGGTCAGCTCGCCGCGGTCGACCACCACGTGCTCGATCGCCTCGCCGAAGGCCGGGTACGCCTCCTCCAGCGCGTCGCGGACCTCGTCGAAGTAGCCACCGTACGGCCGGGGCGAGTCCTCGATGGTGCGCTGTGGCCGGACCAGGCCACCGAAACCGGAGACGTCACCGCTGCCCTGGTTGCCGAACATGCCCCGGCCGGCCGGCGCCGACGGAGGAAGCTCGGCGGGAGCGCCACTGGTCGCCCCGGCCGGCGTCACCGGAACCGGTACGCCGCCGGTGCTCGGCTTGGAGTCAGTCACTTGATCCCCCGGTACGGCTGGAGGTGGTTCTGGGCCTTCATCCAGTTCTCGATCCGCAGCTGCTCCTCGCGGCCCTCGCGGACAGCCTTCGTCCACTCGGCCCGCCGGGCCTTGTCGCTGCGGTACGACGACGGCATCGAGCCGTACGGCACCACCGGCACGTCACCGCGTGCCTCGCGGGCGGCGAGCATCTTGCGACCGTTCGCCCCGAGCGGCTCGTGGCCGATCTTCTCGCGCAGCTTGAGCACCGCGTCGATGAGCATCTCCGGCCGCGGCGGGCAGCCGGGCAGGTACATGTCGACCGGTACGACGTGGTCGACGCCCTGCACGATGGCGTAGTTGTTGAACATGCCGCCACTGCTGGCGCAGACGCCCATGGAGAGCACCCAGCGGGGCTCGGCCATCTGGTCGTAGATCTGGCGCAGCACCGGGGCCATCTTCTGACTGACCCGGCCGGCGACGATCATCAGGTCCGCCTGGCGCGGCGAGGCCCGGAAGACCTCCATGCCCCAGCGGCCCATGTCGTAGTGCGGCCCACCGGCGGCCATCATCTCGATCGCGCAGCAGGCCAGGCCGAACGTGGCGCCCCAGACCGAGGACTTGCGCGACCAGTTGACCAGCTTCTCCACCGAGGTGAGCAGGACACCGGCGGGAAGTTTTTCCTCGATACCCATCTGGGTTCCTCCCTCAGTCCCAGTCCAGGCCGCCGCGACGCCACTCGTAGGCGTACGCGACGAAGACCGCACCGATGAACACGAACATGGCCACGAGCCCGAACACCGGTAGGGCGTCGAAAGAGACGGCCCACGGGTAAAGGAAGATCATTTCCACATCGAAGACGATGAACAGCATCGCCGTCAGATAGAACTTGACCGGAAAGCGGCTGCCACCGATCGGCTGCGGGCTAGGCTCGATTCCACACTCGTAGGCTTCGAGCTTGGCTCGGTTGTAGCGCCGAGGCCCGGTGAACCGGGTGGCGACCGTCGAGAACAGCGCGAAGGCCGCGGCAAGGGCGAACAGCCCGATGATGGGTACGTAAGGCGAGAGCGACATATTCTTCTCCTGCTCGTCCTTCCCTGCCCTCGTTCGTTGGCGAAATTCACACTATTCACATCCCACCCGACGCCCTCCGGCGGGGTGGCCTTGCGTCCTAGACCGCTGGCGCGACCCGGGTCATCGCATTGATCACCCGGTCCATCGCGTCACCGCCCCGGGGGTCCGTGAGGTTGGCCAGCAGCTTGAGCACGAAGCGCATCAGCGTCGGGTGCGGCATGCCGTGCTTCGTCGCCACCCGCATGACCTCCGGGCGGCCGATCAGCTTCACGAAGATCCCGCCGAGCCGGTAGTAGCCGCCGAAGCGCGTCCTGAGCTCCTGCGGGTAGGCCATCAACGCCCGCTCCCGCTCGGCACCGGCCGGTCGGGCCAGCGCCTGCGCCGCGACCTCCGCGGCCAGTTCGCCGGACTCCATCGCGTACGCGATGCCTTCGCCGTTGAAGGGGTTGACCATGCCGCCGGAGTCGCCGACGAGCATGACGCCACGGGTGTAGTGCGGCACCCGGTTGAAGCCCATCGGCAGCGCCGCGCCGAGGGTCGGCCCTTCGGCGTTCGTCTCGTCGGTCATGCCCCACTCCGGTGGGGTGTTGGCCAACCAGTCGGTGAGCAGCCGTCGGTAGTTGGTCTTGCCGAAGGCCGAGGAGGAGTTCAGGATGCCCAGCCCGACGTTTACCCGACCGTCACCGAGGCCGAAGATCCAGCCGTACCCGGGCAGCAGTTCACCGGTGCCCTTGGCCCGCAGTTCCAGCCACGACTCCAGGTAGTCGTCGTCGTGCCGGACCTCGGAGCGGTAGTAGCGGCGCACCGCCACGCCGATCGGACGGTCCTCGCGCTTGGCAAGCCCCAGCGCGAGGGGGAACCGACCGGAGACGCCGTCGGCGGCGACCACCAGCGGCGCGTGGAAGGTGGCGGGGGCCTTGTCCGGGCCGGTCTCGGCCTCGACGCCGATCACCCGGCCGTTGTCGTCGAGCACCGGGCCGATGACGTTGACGCTGGTACGCAGGTCGGCACCGGCGGAGACCGCCCGCTTGGCGAGCAGGTCGTCGAAGTCGAGGCGGGTACGCACCAGGCCGTAGTTCGGGAAGCTGGCCAGATCCGGCCAGTCGAGTTCCAGCCGGACGCCACCACCGATGACCCGCAGGCCGCGGTTGTGCAGCCAACCGGCCTCGGTCGAGGTGTCCACACCCATCCGGATCAGTTGGCGCACCGCGCGGGGGGTCAGCCCGTCACCGCAGACCTTCTCCCGAGGGAACTCGGTCTTCTCCAGCAGCAGCACGCGTACGCCGTGCCGAGCCAGGTGGTAAGCGGTCGCCGAGCCACCGGGACCGGCGCCCACGACGATCACGTCGGCGTCGTTCTCCACCGCAGTCATTTGCGCCTCCTCCCCGCGTGCTCGTGAAATGCTTCACAAGCCAGCCGAGACGAGTCTAGGACTGTGGCCGTACGCTCGGTTTGTTAGGGCTACCTAACCTCGTGAAACCGGACTGGCCGCGTCGAGACCAGCCCGGATCGTCTCCGGCAGGTGCTCCCGGAGGGTGCCTCCGGCGGCCCGGTCCAGGGCCGCCAGCACCTCGGACACCACCTGCCGTACCTCCGCCGGATCCGCGCCGGCCAGATCCCGCAGCTGCTCCACCAACTCGGCGGCGTCGCCGTCGGCGACATCCCTCGGATCCGTCATGCCGGCCAGCCTAAGCCGTAAATCAGGGCGAATGACCGATTTTCCCCTAAATATCGCCAATCATTGCCGAATGCCGCGATGCAGGGCCACCACACCACCGGTCAGGTTGCGCCAGGCCACCCGACCCCAGCCGGCCGCCTGCACCCGGGCGGCCAGGGCCGCCTGATCGGGCCAGGCCCGGATCGACTCGGCAAGGTAGACGTACGCGTCGGGGTTGCTGGAGACGGTCCGCGCCACCGCCGGCAGCGACCGCATCAGGTACGACAGGTAGACCGTACGGAAGGCGGGGTTCACCGGAGTGCTGAACTCGCACACCACCAGCCGGCCACCCGGACGGGTCACCCGCGCCAGTTCGCGCAACGCGGCGTCGGTGTCGTTGACGTTGCGCAACGCGAAGGAGATCGTCACCGCGTCGAAGCTGGCGTCGGCGAACGGCAACCGCAGCGCGTCCCCGGCCAGCAGCGGCACCTGCGGCCGGGTGCGCTTGCCGGCGTAGAGCATGCCGAGCGACAGGTCGGCACCGACCGCGTACGCCCCGGAGTGGGAAAGCTCCTCGGTGGAGACCCCGGTGCCCGCGCCCACGTCGAGCACCCGCTCCCCTGGGCGCAGGTCGAGCGCGGCGCGGGTGGCCCGCCGCCAGAACCGGTCCTGGCCGAAGGAGAGGACGGTGTTGGTCAGGTCGTAGCGGGCCGCGACCCCGTCGAACATCGCGGCGACCTCGTGCGGCTGCTTGTCCAGGCTGGCGCGCCGGCCCTGCGGGATGCTCACCCCTCCACTCTGCCAGCCCGGTCCGCGACGGCTGGCGGCGAGGTCACCGGCGAACACAGTGAGGGCGAGGTGGTTGCCCACCCCGCCCTCACTGCCGTGCGTTATGTGAACGGCCCGCGCGGGCCGATAGAGGACGAGCCTCAGGCGTTGGTCTTCTCGTCACCCGGGGTCACCAGGACCACCCGGCGACGGCGGGACAGCAGGAACAGCACGGCACCGGCGACCACCACGGCCGCACCGACGCCACCGATCAGACCCGCCTGCACACCGGTGACCGGCAGGCCGCCGCCACCGCCGCCACCACCGCCGGCAGCGGTCACCACCACAGCGAAGTCGTCCTTGTTGTCGGACGGGTCGAGGTCGGCGAACTTCGACTCGTCGAATCTGCGCACCTCGGCCATGGCGAAGGACGGCTTCGTGGCCCGCTTGCTCGCCTTGACGCCGGCCGGCAACGCGCCGAAGGCCGACACCTCCATCCAACCGCCCTTCAGGGTGACCGGGGCCTCGACATCCTCGTCCACCACGATCCGCAGGTCGACACCGACCATGAACTCGGGCTCAAGCTCGAAGTCCTTGTCCTCGCAGATCGCGGTGCGCTTGTCGGAGCTGATCTCGCACCCTTCGATCGGGAACAAGGTCACCCCCTCGGGCAGCTGATAGGTCAGCCTGATGCCCTTGGCGACCCGGTCGCCCCAGTTGTAGACCAGGTTCCAGACGCGAGAGGTGTCACCCGGCCGCAACGGGAGGATTCCCTCATGGGCGTCCAGGGCGATGCGGTGCTTCACATCGAGGATGAGCACGCCCAGGTCGACACCGCTCTCCGGGGTCAGCTCGACGGTGATGTCGATGCTGTTGTTGCTGTCGTCGGTGTCGTCCGGCGAGACGATGCTGATGGTCACCGGAGCGCTGTACGGCTCGGTGACATCGCCATCAGTCTCGTTCCGCAGTTCGAGACCCACATCGGCCGTCTCGCCCGGTCCGGGGATGTCCTCGGCCAGCTCGCAGGTGAACAGCTCCGGCCTGGAGTCGCCGGTGGACTCGCACCCGCCGGCGGTGAACGGCTCAAGGTAGAGCTTGTTCTGGTCCACCTTCGAAACGTCGACCTTGAGCAGCACCCTGCGCGGCGTGCCCTCGCCCTGATTTGCGATCCTGACAAAGGCGACTTTGCCGTCGATGGCTCCGGCCGCGAACCGGGTGTCGGTGGCGGTGATCGTCAGGTCGGTCTCGGTTCCAGCGGCATGGGCCGGCGCGCCCAGCGCGGTGACCGCGCCCGAGGCGAGCAGCGCCGCCGTCGCGAGACTGACGGCACGGCGGGTACGGACGATCATAGAGATTCCCCCGGGGGAGTGAAGGAAGGTGCACATCCACCACAAGCTTCCCGGCTGATGGCCACTCAAGGATCTTCGCCACCCGGCGACGCGCTCCGGACACAGTCAGGGCGAGATGGTCACCCATCTCGCCCTGACTGCCTTGCGTTATGTGAACGGCCCCTGCGGGCCGATAGAGGACGAGCCTCAGGCGTTGGTCTTCTCGTCACCCGGGGTCACCAGGACCACCCGGCGACGGCGGGACAGCAGGAACAGCACGGCACCGGCGACCACCACGGCCGCACCGACGCCACCGATCAGACCCGCCTGCACACCGGTGACCGGCAGGCCGCCGCCACCGCCGCC
>NZ_PNOZ01000213.1:0-278 GCF_002879555.1 Verrucosispora sp. ts21
TAGCTTTAATGAGCTTGCAAAGCAGTATAACAGAAAACCTTTAACTTTAAAAAATGGAGAAGTGGTAGTATATACCTATGATTTCAATAGTAATATAGCTAATATGAAAACAGAACTTCCTTTTAAGCATCAAAAGATTTTAAATCTAAATATTGAAGGTGAAGTAAGTAGCTTTAATATACTAGGTAATTTAAAAGGTGGAATTATAAATGCAGATATAAAAAATACTAATACTGTAATTGTTAATAACAGTGATTTTAAAAACTTGTGGGGAAAGG
>NZ_PNOZ01000214.1:0-278 GCF_002879555.1 Verrucosispora sp. ts21
CATGGCATCCAGGTTGAAAGAGATAAATTGAACAAGTATGGTCGCCCCCTATTAGGATGTACTATTAAACCAAAATTGGGGTTATCCGCGAAAAACTATGGTAGAGCAGTTTATGAATGTCTACGTGGCGGGCTTGATTTTACCAAAGATGATGAGAATGTGAACTCCCAACCATTTATGCGCTGGAGAGACCGTTTCTTATTTTGTGCCGAAGCTATTTATAAATCACAGGCTGAAACAGGTGAAATCAAAGGGCATTATTTGAATGCTACTGCGGG
>NZ_PNOZ01000215.1:0-272 GCF_002879555.1 Verrucosispora sp. ts21
CAGCCCCGCCCTCCACCCAGCCCCGCCCACCTCGGCCCCGTCGATCATGCAGTTTTGGTCGCCGAAACGTCCTTTCTGAACCTTATGTCGCGACAAGAAGTGCATGATCCACGCTGATTGGGCGTGCGGGGCGGGGGCGCAGTACGGCGGGTGGTAGGTGCTGGCGGCGTACGGGGACGGCGACCGCGCGGGAAACGAGCGCGGGCGGAGTGGCGGTTGGGGTGCGGCATGGTGGCGTGGGGCGGGGACGTGGCGGGCTGGCTGGGTGGGGT
>NZ_PNOZ01000216.1:0-265 GCF_002879555.1 Verrucosispora sp. ts21
CGTGCCCGGCTTCGGGCGGTCAGGCTTGATCCCTACGCCGGGCACGGTCGCCCCAGCCCGACCCGGTCGGCGTGCGTCCGTCCCGTCGGACCCGGTGGGTGTTGTCGGGGTAGGTGGGTAGACGCCAATTGGCCGGCACCCGGGGTTCGGGTGCCGGCCAACGGTTTCTTGCTCCCCCTGTAGAGGAATGTCTTCGGGTCAGCTGTTCCAGTACTTGGCGACCAGGTCAGCGGCCTGCTGCTCCCACTGGGCGTAGTGATCCGGG
>NZ_PNOZ01000217.1:0-263 GCF_002879555.1 Verrucosispora sp. ts21
CCACCCCACCCCCTCGCCGAGTTGATCAAGACGTTTGCGTCCCATCCCGCCCTCCCGACGACGCAAACCTCTTGATCGCCTGGCGGGGTGGGGTTGTGCCCGCCCTGCGCCGCCCGCCCTGCCTCGCCGCCCCGTGTCGCCCGCGGCGATCTTGCAGTTTTGGTCGGGGCGAAGGGTTCCTTTCGGGGCATTTCGGCGACCGAAAGTGCAAGATCGCGGAGAGCTTGGCGGGGTGGGGTGGGGTGGGGACGGGAAGGGTCGGC
>NZ_PNOZ01000218.1:0-256 GCF_002879555.1 Verrucosispora sp. ts21
CAACCCCCACCCACCCCACCCTGCGCCCCGCGCCACACCCCACGCCCACACCCCACGCCGATCTTGCACTTCTGGTCGCATAGATGCCCCAGATTGCCGTCTTTGTCGCGACAAGAAGTGCAAGATCGAGCAAAGAGGGTCGGGGCGGCGTGGCGCGTAGGGCGGGCGCGCGGGGGCAGGGTAGGGCGCGCGGAGGGCAGGGTGGGGCGCGTGCGGGCAGGGCAGGGCAGGGCAGGGCAGGCGCGGGCAGGGTGGG
>NZ_PNOZ01000219.1:0-255 GCF_002879555.1 Verrucosispora sp. ts21
CGCCACCCCGCGCCCCCCACCTCTCCCCGTCGATCTTGCACTTTTCGTCGGGGCAAAGAGGGCGTAAGGCGCTTATCGGCGACCAAGACTGCAAGATCGGCGGGACTCGCTGAGCGGGACGGGGTGGACCGCTCTCGCCCCGCGATCTTGCACTTTCGGTCGCATATCTGCCCTGCTTAGGACTGATTTGCGGGGACGGGAAGTGCAAGATCGACGGGGAGACAGGGGTGCGTGGGGAGGGAGGGAGGCAGGGGG